>DAORHS010000537.1:0-3973 GCA_035438165.1 Prosthecobacter sp. | reverse complement strand
CCATTCAACGCGACGTCACTGCGCGCAAAAGGAACGCGGAGCGGCTGCGTGACACCAACCTGCGCTACGAGCGTCAGCAGGCGGCGCTGACCCGGCTGATGCGCAGCGACGTTTTAAACCCGGAGAACCTCGAAGGCGCCTTCCGCGAAATCGCCGAGCTGATCTCATCCGCCACCGGTGTGGAACGCGTCAGCATCTGGCTGTTCAACGCAAACCGCGAGACCATCGTATGCCAGGAGCTGTTCGAAGCCTCCTCGCGGCGACATTCCTCCGGCGTGGAACTGCGGTCCCGCGATTTCCCACGCTACTTCGAAGCGCTGAAGGGAAACGAGATGATCGCGAGCGAAGATGCGCGCCAGGATCCGAGGACGAGTGAATTCACCGAGAGCTATCTCGCCCCTCTGGGCATTGGCGCCATGCTGGACACACCGCTGCATGTGGGGGGAGTGCTGGAGGGCGTGCTGTGCCTGGAACAAGTGGGACCGCCCCGGACATGGGAGCGCGATGAGCAGAGCTTCGCCGTATCTGTGGCCAATCTCATCTCCCTGGTGCTCGCTCATTGGGAACGCAGGCGGATCGAAGAGCAGTTGCGGCAGCAGGCGTCCCTGCTCGACAAGGCGCAGGACGCCATCAACGTGCGCAGCCTGGACCACACCATCACCTATTGGAACAAGAGCTCGGAAAACCTCTACGGCTGGACGGCGGAGGAGGTTCTGGGGAGTAATGTCTCCAGACTGATTTACGATGATCCATCCGCGTTTGAACGAGCGATGGCTCATGTCCTGGCCGAGGGCGAGTGGACCGGTGAAATCTGCCAGAGGACGAAGTCGGGAGTGGCGGTGATGGTTGAAGGTCACTGGACCCTGGTCAACGACAGCGACGGCCAGCCGAAGTCAGTCCTCGCCATCAACACTGACATCACCGAAAGGAAACGCCTCGAAGCGCAGGTGCTGCGCTCTCAGCGCATGGAGAGCATTGGCACCCTGGCAGGAGGCATAGCTCACGATCTCAACAACGTTCTCACGCCGATCCTGATGTCGATCGACCTCCTCAAGCTGAAGGTTAAAGATGCCGCCGGCCAGGAAACCCTGTCCATCATCTCCGACAGCGCACGTCATGGGGCGGACATGCTCGGACAGGTTCTGTCATTCGCCAGAGGAGCCGAAGGACAGAAGACCCCGGTCGAAATCAGCCGCCTGCTTCAGGACCTGGCCAGGATCGTTGGCGACACCTTTCCCAAAAACATTCATCTCCGCCTGCAGGACAATCTGCCAAAGAATCTGACGGTGTCCGCGGACTCCACCCAGATGCATCAGGTGCTGCTCAACCTCTGCGTCAACGCACGTGACGCCATGGCGGCCGGCGGCACGCTCCGCTTGAGCGCAAATCAAGTCGTGATCGACGCGCAATACGCCGCCATGAACATCGAGGCCGGAGAGGGGCCCTACATTCAAATCAGCGTCGAAGACGACGGGGCGGGCATCTCCCCGGAAACACTCCCCAAAATCTTCGACCCGTTCTTTACGACCAAGGAGATGGGCAAGGGCACCGGCCTCGGCCTGTCCACCTCGCTGGCCATCATGAAAAGCCATGGCGGATTCATCCGCGTGTACAGCGAACCCGGACACGGGTCCCGTTTCAGCGTCTATCTTCCGGCGCATCCGGCCCCTGTCGAGGAACACACCTCCATCGAAGTCCCCGCGCTGCCGCATGGCCATCAGGAACTCGTTCTCCTCGTGGATGACGAGGCCGCCGTTCGTGACATCACGCGTCAGACCCTCGAAACCTATGGCTACAAGGTGCTGCTGGCTGCGGACGGTGCGGAGGCCGTGACTCTCTATGCAAAACATCAGAGCGACATCTCCGTCGTCCTGACCGACATGATGATGCCCGTCATGGATGGATACACGACCATTCAGGTGCTGCGTCGGATGAATCCGAGCGTACGAATCATCGCCACCAGCGGGCTGGCCTCCAATGGCAGCATGAGCAAAGCCGCCGGAGCGGGCGCCCATCAGTTTCTGGCCAAACCCTACAATGCCGAGACGCTTCTCCGGACGGTGCACCGGACCCTGGCCCCCCCCTCGAACGCAACATCTGTTCAACCCGGCGAGCGGACCGGTTTCAGCACTTCACCCAGCGCCTCCAGCAGGGCGTCAGCGTTGTAAGGTTTGCGCAGGAAGTGCCGCACGCCGAGACTGGCCACCTGCGCCTGCAACTGGTGGCTGAGCCCGCTCGCGCCGATGATCGGCAGACCGGGATGGATTTTGAGAAGCGCCTGGATCAGCGTCGGTCCGTCCATGTTCGGCATCATCATGTCGGTGATGAGAGCCACCGGCTTGTCCGAACTCTTGAGGAAGGTGGCAATGGCGTCCGTGCCATCACAAGCCGTGACGACCTGATATCCGAAAGCCTCCAGCGTGTGCTTGGTGGCGGTTAGAATGGCCGACTCATCGTCCACGACGAGGATGCGTTCACCCTGCCCAAGGCAGCGCGAAAACTCGACCACCGGGGTTTCCGCATGTGCTTCAGCGGTCTTCGCCGGCAAATAAACCCGGAACACGGTTCCCTTCCCCATCCGGCTCGTGAGATCGATGAACCCATGGTGTGAATGAACGATGCCCAGCGTGGTGGACAGCCCAAGCCCGGTGCCCTTGCCCATCTCCTTGGTCGTAAAAAAAGGGTCAAAAATGCGATCTCTCACCTCCGGTGGAATCCCCACGCCGGTGTCCCGCACTTCAAACACCACATGCGGCCCCGGCTCTGCGTCCGGATGCATGCTCGCAAACTGCTCGTCCACCAGCGCGTTGCCCACGGCAATGCTCAGTTCACCTCCGTCAGGCATGGCGTCCCGGGCGTTGACGCTCAGATTGAGCAGCACCTGATGAAGCTGCGTGGGATCCCCCTCCACGTTCCATGTCTCTTCAGCACAGGTAATGCTGCATCGGATGGACTTGGGAAAGGTTTCGTTGATGAGCTGATCGATCTCCTGGAGCACGTCTCTGGGCCGCAGCAGAAGACTGCGCCCCTCGACACCGCGGGCAAAGCTCAGAATCTGCTTCACCATTTCAGCGCCACGGTTGGCGCTGTTCTCCATGGCGTTCAGCAGCTCGACGTCACGCGGCTGCAGCAGCTTCATGCGCAAAATCGTGAGCGACATCAGAATGGGCGTCAGCACATTGTTCAAATCATGCGCCACGCCACCGGCCAGCGTGCCGATGCTTTCCAGACGCTGGTTGCGCAGGGACTGCGACTCCATGCGGCGTTTTTCGGTCACGTCCGTCATAAAACCCTCGATGTGCCGCATCACACCGTCTTCTGAAGGGATCCCCTGGCCACGTTCCCAGATCCACTTCACCAAGCCCTCGGCCGTACGAATGCGGTAGGTCATCTCAAAGCGCCGCGCGGCTGCGACGGCTTCATCCGCGCTCGTCCGCACATGCTCGAGGTCCTCCGGATGAATCAGATCGCCGAAAAAGACCTCGCCGCTGCCTGCAAAAGCGTCCGGTTCATAGCCAGTGAGCTCAATGCACCCCTCGCTGATAAACTCCAAAGTCCACTTCTCGTCAATCAGTGAACGGTAGGCCACACCGGGAAGATTTCCCATGAGCGTCGAGATCATGCGTTCATTTTCACGCAGCGCTTCAATCGCTACTTGTCTCTCTTTTTCGCGGGCCGCAGTCTCCATGGCCAGTGAGAGGTCGTTGGCCAGGGCGTTGAGCACCCGAATTTCCTCATCCTGAAAGCAGTTGCGCTCGTCGGAGTAGATCAGCAGCACGCCGACGGGCCGGCCGGCGGACTTCAATGGAAAGGCGGCGCAGGCACGGTAGCCGCGTTCCAGTGCCCGTTCACGATAGTAAAGGGTGGCGTGCGCTTCGATGTCGTTGGAGAGTTCATACGTGCCGTTGCGAAAGGCGCGGCCCGCTGGACCACAGCCCGATGGATGGTCCTCACGGGTCGAGATAACCAGCCC
>DAORHS010000536.1:0-3976 GCA_035438165.1 Prosthecobacter sp. | reverse complement strand
GCGAGCCATTCGCCGCGCTCGGTGAGAAGCTGCACGATGACTTCTTCAATGATCCGACGATCCTCGGAGGTGATGCAGTCGCCAAACGCCTCGCGCACGATGCCCGCGCCTGCATCGACACTGCTCTGCGCTCCGGCGAGGCGCACATCCACATCGCCTCCACGGATGCAATAGCCCAGATCGAGGCCGGGGACGCATTCAAGACGCTTCTCCACAGCCTCCACGATGTCCGACTCGCCCACGCCGGTGACTTTGAGATACAAAACGCGTCGGGAGCCGCCATCCGGCAGCCACTCGCGCAGTTTCGGCTCCACCTCGTTCTCAATCATCGGCTTCAGTTCACGTGGCGGGCCGGGGAGGAGGAAGATGTGGGCGTTCCAGCCCAGCATCTCGCCGAGCGCGGCGGGGAAGTACAAACCAGGGGCGGTGCCGAAGGGATTCGGCAAAACGAACGCGCCGCGAGGCACCATGGCCTGGCGTTTCGTGGCTTCACTCACCGGTTTGCCACGTTTGGCAAAATACTCGTTCAAATGTCCCAGCACGCCCTCGTTCAGCTCCATCGGCAGACTGAGCAGTTCGGCGGTGGATTCGCGTGTGAGATCATCGTTCGTGGGCCCAAGCCCGCCCGAAACGAGCACCACGTCCGAACGTTGCGCGGCCTCGGCAATCGCCACACGAATCACCGCGCCGTCCGGCACAATCGTCTGTCGCGTCACCTGAATGCCCAGTGCGGCGAGCCGCTGGCCGATCCAGGCCGCGTTGGTGTTGATGGTGTCTCCGAGGAGCAGTTCGGTGCCGGTGTTGACGAGTTCGACTCTCATGTGGCCAGTCATTACGCGCACGGAGTCAGTTCGATCAACGCTTCTTTCGTCTCTCCTTGCAGCCCAGCTCTGACACGATGCCGTCCAGCACCGCCAGTCCAAAGGAGATTTTTTTGAAGAACGACGCGTTATGTGGCACCAGCATGAATTTCGGATGCTGCGACCACAGCCTGCGGAGCTTGTGGTCCAGTTCCACGGCCTTTTCCATCGACTCGTTGCGGATGGGGTTGCCGCCTTCGATTTCCATGCCGCCGACCGCCGCGCTCTCGAAAAAGATCACCGCGTCATAGCGTGCCAGCTCGTACTCCAGCGTGCTGCCGATCTCAGCAAAAAAATGATGCGGCTCTCCCGGCCAGTAGGCAGCGCCGTCCACCGTGCCACGGTCACAGAGCAGCACGCGCTCAGGGTAGAGCGCGGCCTGCACGTCCTCCAGATTGCGCTGCACCTCGTAAATGGCGCGCTGCGCGGCATGGATGGCCTGTGGCTCGGAGGAGCGCGGAAAACCGCCGCTGAAGACCATCGTGGCCGCCTCCGGCACCAGCACGACTTTCTCGCCGATCTCGCGGCGGAACAAATCGGCCGCCGTGGTCTTGCCGCCGCCGGGGCCTCCGGTCAGAACGATGCGGCAGTGGCCATTCCGATGAGTGGGGTGTTTGCGTTTCATTGGAGAGAACTCGCCACACGCCTTACCCTGCGTCAAGCGGTGGCCCAACTTTGCACAAACTCGGCATAGCCTGCTTTCGTCTCTTCGTTATGCTCGGCCCATGATCCTTCGTTTCCTTCCAGCACTTTTCATCCTTGCCGGCTGCTCTCTGCTTCCTGCCAGCAAGAGCGGGCATGAGCACTACTTTCTCACCCAGGTCAAACCCGTGCTCCAGCAGCACTGCCTCGCCTGCCACAATGGCACCCTGCCTCCGCCCTCGCTCAATCTCACGAGCAAAGCCACCGCCTTCACACGCAGCGCCAGCGGACGCGATTACATCCTTCCGGAGGATCCTGATTGCAGCCTTCTCATCAGCGCCGTGCAACGTGGAGGCACTCATCCGAAGATGATGCCCCGCACCGAGGTCAGCCTCACCGAAGATCAAATCGGCATGCTGCGTGAATGGATCGAAGACGGCGCGTATTGGCCCGAGGGTGAAAAGGGCATGTTGCGCGCGCAGAAAAGCCGCGAAAATCCCTGAGTGCACAAAAATACCGCGACTCGCCGCAAAGCGCGTAGCAGCGTGATTCGAGCGCATGCATCATCGTTGCATGGGCAAAGAATTCAGCATCACACCACAGACCGTTCCGCACGTCGAAACGAAACATCGCCGCATCTGCACACCTCTGCCGCATCCTGACTCCGTCGCCACGTTGGAGAAGCTGCGCCACTTCGAGCCGCAGTCCATGCGCGGCATGCCGCCCATCGTGTGGGACAAGGCGCAGGACATCTACATCTTCGACAAATACGGCAATCGCTGGCTCGACTGGAGCAGCGGCGTGCTGGTGACCAACGCCGGCCATGCCGCGCCGGAGATCTGCAGGGCGATGATCGACCAGATCAACAGCGGCCTCATTCACAACTACGTCTTCCCGAGCGAGGAACGCGCCGAAGCCGTCGAGTTGCTCGCCTCGGTCGCGCCGGAGGGTTTGAAGAAAGTCTTCCTGCTCAGCACCGGCAGCGAGGCCACGGAGTGCGCCATCAAATTGAGCCGTGCGCACGGCATCAAGGTCGGTGGCAAGTCGAAGATCGGCATCGTCGGCTTCACGCGCGGCTTTCATGGTCGCACGCTCGCCAGCCAGCAGGCGGGCGGCATGGCGGGGCAGAAGAACTGGATCGTCAATGAAGACCCGGCCATCCTCAATGCACCGTTCCCGGATGGTTATTGGACCGAAGACACGAGCTTCGACTCCTTTCTCCAGACGATCACGGATCGCGGTCTCACCGCCGACAACATCGCCGGAGTGATCATCGAGAGCTATCAGGGCGTGGGTCCTGACTTCGCGCCGGTCGAGTACATTCAAAAACTCCGCGCCTGGTGCGATGCGCACAACGTCGTGCTCACCTTTGACGAAGTGCAGGCCGGCTTTGGCCGCACCGGCAAGTTCTGGGCCTTCGAGCATTACGGCGTGTCGCCGGACATCATCTGCTGCGGCAAAGGCATCAGCAGCGGCATGCCCATCTCGGCGGTGCTGGGCCGCGAGCACATCATGGACCAGTTCCCGCCCGGCAGCATGACCAGCACGCACACCGGCAACCCCATCTGCTGCGCCGCCGTCGTTGCGAACATTCGCAAACTCCTTGATGAAGACCTCACCGGCAACGCCGCACGCCTCGGGCCCGTCCTGTATGCTCGCTGCAAGGCCATCCAGGCGCGTCATCCCGCCGTGTTCGGCAACGTCACCGGAACCGGCCTCGTCGCCGGCATGCAGACCATCAAACCCGGCACGAAGGATCCCGATCACGATCTCGCACATCGGATCATCGAGCTGTGCTACCAGCGCGGCCTGCTGCTCTTCGCCCCCGTCGGCGCCTGGGGCCAGACGGTGAAGATCTGTCCGCCGCTGACGGTCACCAAGGAGGCCCTTGAAGAAGCCTGCGACGTGCTCGACACCGCCGTGGATGACGCGGTGGCGGGAATGTGAGAGACTGGCAGATCTTCGGATTAGCCGCAAAGGAGCAAAGAGGCAGAGTGGGCAGAGACTTGAATGATTCCAATCGCTGCCGTCTCTGCTCCTCTGCCACTTGCGGCAAAAGCGAACGTCCCACCGCCATTCAGCGGCGAGGCGGGGCGCTGATGCAAGAGCGGCGTGTGCCAGCTCGTATGCCACGGCGCATGTTTCGTTACCCCCATTCGATCATCGCACTCGCGATGCTGACTGTCACGCCCGCATGGGCTGCGGCAGCACCACTGACGTTTGAAAAAGACGTTCGCCCGATCCTGAAAGCGCACTGCTTTCAGTGCCATGGCGAAGAGGGCGAAATGAAAGGCGGGCTCGATGTGCGGCTGGCGCGGTTCATCGTCAAAGGCGGCAAGCATGGTCCGGCCGTCGTTCCAGGGAGGGCGGCGGAGAGCCGCCTGCTGGAACTGGTGAGCAAGGGCGAGATGCCCAAGGGAAAGACGAAGCTCAAGGATCAGGACATCGCCACGCTTGAAGGCTGGATTGCCCAG
>DAORHS010000535.1:0-3985 GCA_035438165.1 Prosthecobacter sp. | reverse complement strand
ATTCTCGACCGCGGCACGCACACGGAACTGCTGGGCCGAAATTCCCTCTACCAAAAGCTCTACCACCTGCAGCTCAGCAGCGAAAGCAAGCCAGAGGCCTGACGCACTGCTCATCTGCTTTTTGGCTTCCGAAGGCGGTTTGAATCCAAGTTTTTCCTCGCCACAGCAGGCATTATCGAGGTCATTTCCTCTCTCCAGTCATCATCTCCATGAAAGCTCTTGTCACCGGCGGCGCCGGATTCATCGGTTCTCACATCGCCCAGTCTCTTTGCGCCCGGGGGGCTGAGGTCGTCGTCATCGACAATGAGAGCACGGGAAGCCTGAAGAATCTCGCCTGGCGAAAGAATTCCGACACGCTGGAATACATCCAGGGCGATGTGCGCGACGATGCCTTGGTGGCGAAAATAATTCCCGGTTGCGACTGGGTCTTCCACCAGGCGGCCATCGCGTCTGTTCCTCAATCCGTCGCCGATCCGCTTGCCACGAATGAACACAATCTGGACGCCTCGTTGAAGCTCCTCGTTGCTGCGCGTGACGCCGGGGTGAAGCGCTTTCTCTTCGCCTCCTCCTCGGCCATCTACGGAGAATCAGAAGAGCCGTCGAAGCACGAATCCCTCCCACCACAGCCCATCACGCCCTACGGTCTGCAAAAGTACACGGGCGAACGCTACTGTCAGCTCTTCCATCAGCTTTACGGCCTGCCCACGGTGGCCCTGCGCTACTTCAATGTCTTCGGACCGCGGCAGTCGTTCATTTCGGACTACTCTGGAGTCATCGCCAAATTCTGCACCGCCATGCTGCGCGGCGATTCACCCGTCATCTTCGGAGATGGCAGCCAGTCGCGCGACTTTGTGTTCATTGACAACATCGTTCAGGCCAATCTCCTGGCCGCCGAAGCGCCGGCGCAGCAGGTCGCCGGCCGCGTCTTCAATGGCGGCACGGGAGCAAGCATCTCGCTGCTTCAACTCGTCACCGACATCAACGATCTGACAAAACAGCAGCTTCAGCCGCAGTTCGAACCCGCCCGAGCCGGCGACATCCGTCATTCACAGGCGGACATCTCGGCGATCCGTGAAGCGCTCGACTACGAGCCCCAGGTCTCCTGGAAGGACGGGCTGGCGCGGACGCTCGAATTCTACCGCCAGCAAGGCTCGTAAAGCATACGGTTGCGCTTGAAAAAAGGTGCTGCCGCATCAGCAGCTTGATCATCCGCCCGACCACGGCGATGAACGTTTGGAAACATGATGCCCGCGCCCCTCATCGCTGCTGCCGAAGCCATCCCGCCGCTGTTTGCGCTGCTGGCGTTGATGCTTGCCGGGGTGGTGCTGGTCTCGCTGCTGCTGCTGCATCTGCGGCAGTCGATGCTGGCCGGGTACTTCATCTGCGGCGTCTTGATCGCGAATTCCGGCGTGCTCGATCTGCTCGGTGGGGGTGAATCGCATGAGCGGGTCTCGCAGATGGCGGAGTTCGGCGTCATTTTGCTCATGTTCACGCTCGGGCTGGAGTTCTCGCTGGGTGAACTGCGCTTCCTGCGCCGCCTCGCCTTCGTCGGCGGCGGCTGGCAGATGGGCCTTTGCATCGCAGTGGCGGCGGCGGCATCGACGCTGATTCATCCCTCCTGGCAGGGAGCCGTCATCCTGTCCGTCGCTCTCGCCATGAGTTCCACCGCAGTCAGTTTGAAGAGCTTTCAGGACCTGGGGCTCGAGTCCAGTCCCGGTGCGCGCATGGCGCTGGCCGTGGCCATTTTTCAGGACCTCTTCATCATCGTCTTTTTCCTGTTCCTGCCGCTGCTGCTGCCACAGGCCGGTGTCGAAACCGCGCTGCTGCCGCGCCTGGGTTCGCTGGCGCTGCGAGGTGGAGTCTTCGTGGTGCTCGCGGGAGTCGGCGCACGCTGGGTGATTCCCTGGCTGCTCAATGCCGTCGCCCAGACACGCAATCGCGAGCTTTTCACCCTCACCGTCATTGGCAGTTGCGTCGGTCTCGCCTTCATCGGAGGACTGCTTGGACTCGGCCTGGCGCTCGGTGCCTTTGTCGCGGGACTCGCGGTGAGCGAGTCGATTTTCAAGCACCGCATCCTCGCGGACGTCATGCCGCTGAAGGACCTCTTTCTCACGCTGTTCTTCGTCTCCGTCGGCCTCATGATCGACATCAAGGCCGCTGTCGTCCTCTGGCTGCCAATCGGCGCGCTCACCGCCCTTCTGATGCTTGTCAAAGCGGGCCTGATCACTGTCATCGCACGTCGTCTGGGTCTCGCCCATCGTCAGGCGCTCATGGCGGGCATCGGCCTGTGCAGTGCGGGGGAGTTTTCGCTCGTGCTGCTTCAGCAGGCAGGCGGATTCGCCCTCTGGAGCCATGACACGCAGCAGACGCTTCTTGCCTCGAGTGCGCTTTCAATGGGTTTGCTCCCTGCCCTGCTCAAGATCGGTCAGCCGTTCGGTGACTGGCTCGTGAAGCGCGGCTGGGGTCGTGGAAAACCGGTCGCATTCGACGCAGGCAGCCTGCGCAAGCGCATCAGCGGCCTCACCGACCATGCCATCATCTGCGGCCATGGTCCCGTCGGCGAAAGGCTCAACAAAGCCCTGCTCGATTCCGGCGTGCGCACGCTGGTGGTGGAGCTGAACGCCGAAACCGTGCGCAAGCTCCAGCGCCAGGGACAGGCCGTGCTCTTCGCCGATGCCAGCCACGAGGAGACGTGGGAGCTCACGCGATTGAAAAACGCACGCATGGTCGCCCTGACCTTTCCGGATGCCACCGTCAATGCGCAGGCCCTCGCCATGATCCGCGAGCATCGCCCCGACATCGCCGTGCTCGCACGCGCACGCTTCAGCTCCGACGTTGATCGCCTGAAACGTCTCGGGGCCACGCAGGTGGTGAACGACGAGACCGAGGCCAGCCGCGCCATGGAAGACGCCGCGCTGACCTTGCAGGGTGCTTGAGTCATTGCGCCCGCATCTCATCCGCCTACCCTCGCCGTCACATGTCCGACCGGCTTTTCCTCCTCGACGCGATGGCGCTCATCTACCGTGCGCACTTCGCCTTCATCAAAGCACCCATCCGCACCAGCGATGGCGTGAACACCTCCGCGCTTTACGGCTTCGCGAACACGCTGCTGGACATCCTGCACAATCAAAAGCCCACGCATCTCGGCGTCGCCATCGACACCTCCGCGCCCACGCCACGGCATGAGATGTTCCCGGCTTACAAGGCCCAGCGCGAAGAAATCCCGGAAGACATCGCGATGGCCATCCCGCAGGTGAAACGCCTGCTCCAGGCCATGAACATCCCGCTGCTCGTGCGCGACGGCTACGAGGCGGACGACATCATCGGCATCATGGCCGCGCGGGCGGACAAAGCGGGCATGGAGACCTTCATGGTCACGCCGGACAAAGACTTCGGCCAGCTCGTCACCGAGCACGTCAAAATCTACAAACCCGGACGCCAGGGCGGCGACGTGGAAATCCTCGGGGTGAAGGAAGTCTGCGAGCGCTGGGGCATCGAACGCCCGTCCCAGGTCATCGACATCCTCGGGCTCATGGGCGACGCGGTGGACAACATCCCCGGCGTCAAAGGCTTCGGCGAAAAGACCGCCACCGCGCTCATCCAGCAGTTCGGCAGTGTGGAAAACCTCCTGGCCAACACCGACCAGCTCAAAGGCAAGCAGAAGGAAAAACTCGAGGCCAGCCGCGACGACGCGCTTCTCTCCAAAAAGCTCGCCACCATCTTCACGGACATGCCGTTCGAGATGGAACTCGCCGATCTCGTCGTCAAACCGCACGACGACGAAGTGCTGAAGGCCTTCCTCTCCGAGTTCGAGTTCAACGCCCTCGGTCGTCGCCTCTTCGGCGATGAGTTCAAAGCCGGTCGCGGTCGAAAAGCCGCCGCCGAAGCGCCCGCAGGTGAATTGTTCGCCGCAGAGGAGATCACGAAGCCGGTGGAGGCCCGACTCACCTCCATCGCCGACACGCCGCACGAGTATCATCTCGTC
>DAORHS010000534.1:0-3988 GCA_035438165.1 Prosthecobacter sp. | reverse complement strand
AGTCGCCCCAGCGGACACCCCAGCCGTGGGCCGGGTTGTCGAACTTGGAGAAGATGAGGCCGGCGATGTGACGGGGATGCCAGCCTTGGGCGAGCAGACAGCGGGTGACAAGCTGCACGCCGGCGGGCTTGAGCAGCCGGTCGTTGGGCCACTCCAGCAGATTGCGTACGCAGTTGGGCAGCGCCTCCAGCGGCGTGTGGTCGTAGGTCTGCGGCCAGCGCTCGCGGGGATCATGGCGTGCGGCGTAGAAGTACTCATGGAAGCGGCGCAGCCGGGAGGCGAGGTATTGCTCCAGCAGCCGGGCGGTGCCCTCCTCCTGCAGGGGGATGCGCACGCAGGCGCGGCGGGCGAGATCGAGCACATCCGCATCGACCTGCCGCACCTTGAGAGCCTGGCGGAAGTCCATTTCATACAGCGGGATGGAGCGAATGGCGGGGATCTGATCCGCGACCCCCAGGTCTTGAGCGAGTCCGTTGACCCAGGGCTTGCGGTAGTTCGTGAACGGCATGCGGGTCATGCGCGTGTGCAGCGGGTCGCCGTACTCGGAGATGTCGATGGAGATCATCTCACGCTGCGCGGTGGCACAGGGGCCGACATGCACGGCGGTGATCTCCACGGGGAGGGCGGCGAGGGGCGCGACCCTTTCCTTGATGCGGTGCGCCACGAATTCGATCAGCAGGGAGGTCGCGGCAAACATCTCCTGGTCCGCCGCATGAATGCAGCCGCTGAGAAACGGCGGCAGGCGCTCCATGCAGGGAGCGGTGAGTTCGGGCGCGGGACAGAGGGCGATGATGCGCTGCGCCAGGTCGGAGTGGCGGCCGATGCGCCAGATGAAGTGATGGCCCTGCCCGGTGATGAGGTGCAGCGGCCGGATGCCCCATTCGAGGAGAAGGGATTCGATCACCTTCACGACGGGCTCCTGCAGTTCAAAGCAGCGCCAGGGATCGACGAAGGCCTCGGCGGGGGAATCAAAGTTCACATACTCGATGTCGAGATGCAGCAGGCAGGAGCGGGTGTCCGCGAGCGAACGCGCGATGTCCATGCGACGTTCCAGAAACCAGTCCAGCTCCGCCGGGGTGCGCAGCTCATGCCGGTCAAACTGACAGCCGTCCGAATGGGTGAGGTACACCGCCGAGGCATGCTCCAGCGTGTCCCCGCCGAGGAATTCGACGAGGCGCTGGCGCAAGGCAGGATCGGCATCAAGGGTGTTCATCGAAGGGCTCCTTCCGGCAGTCGTGACACGCCGTAACTTACGGGCGATGAGCGTGGTTTTGAGCGTGGTTTTGAGCGTGGTTTTGAGCGTGGTTTTGAGCGTGTGCATGACGCCAAAGGAGAATAGGCCAAGGCTATTCATCATGGCGATGAATACAAACAACGTTGTGCGCCTGCCACCCGCCAAACCTGCTCCGATCTTGGCTCCGCGGAGATCGTCGCCCGCAAATCGAAACCAAAACATGCAAGGAGACCGCCCCTCCTGCCTGCACACAATCAGCCTGAGAATCACCAAGACGTGAGGAGCCGCGGTGCAATCATCCGATAGTTTGATGTCACTGACATGAAAACGAAGACCACAGCCACAAGCAACACCGCTCCTGAGGCCTCCGTGCCTCCCCTCCCCCGCAAGCTCGGGGCCAACCATGGCGAAACCGCCAAAAGACCCCGGAAGCATGACAACAACTTCAAGCAGTCCAAAGATCTGCGGGAAGACCGGGGCATCCGCCAGTTGAAGGCCAGCCCGAAATCACAATCCGCACGAGGAGGCCGCTGACGCTCTCCAACATCCACGCCATGAATGATTCCGACACACCTCATCCCGCCGAGCTTTGCCTTCAGCGAATCTTGGAGCGCGCGGAAGCGTACGTGCGTCATGAGCCGGCCAAGGCCGTCGCCGCAGCCATGGGTGTCGGCCTGCTCCTCAAACTGCTGCCCACACGCGCCATGGTTCGCCCGCTCACAACGCTCGCGGTGACGCTTCTGCCGCCCGCACTGCTGGGACTCGGCCTGCTGAAGGCATTTGAACTCTGCTGCCAGCAGACCAAGTTCAAATCAGCACCGCCGTCGCCCCTGGAGTCACCCTGAACGTCCTCACCCCATGACCCGAAGCATCCGATTCACCCGCATGGTTTCAATGACGAACCAACTGGCCGCGCAGCTTCAGGGGTTGCACTTTGGAAGCGTGCAGTCTCCTGACGCCACCTGGCTGCCGGATGTGAATGTCTATGCTTATGCAGATCACATCGAAGTCTGCGTGGATCTGGCAGGCGTGCGCAAGCAGGACATCAACGTGGAGGTGGAACCACGGCGGCTTGTGGTGCGCGGTCATCGCCAGCCGCCGGACCGAGGCTGCGAATCGGCCGCATGCTGTCGCATTTTGGTCATGGAGATCGCGGATGGCAGTTTCGAGCGCGTACTCGAATTTCCGGTGATGGTGGACACCAGTCGCGTAGTGGCGAAGCAGGACAATGGCTGGCTCTGGATCACGCTTCCGGTCATTCAACAGGAGGGTGAACCATGATGGACAGCCCCTCTTTCAAAGGTTCCGAAATCATCGCCACGGAGGCGGAGAGCCAGCCGTCATCGAAGGCGGACGGCCCATCGGCCACACTCGTGCCGGGAGCCGTCGAGGTGCTGCCGATCCTGCCCCTGCGCGACACCGTGCTCTTTCCGGGCACCATCATGCCACTCAGCATCGGCCGGGCCTCCAGCCTGCAATTACTCGAAGAAAGCCTGCCGCAAAGCAAGCTGCTGGGACTGGTCCTGCAAAAGGACAAGCAGAGTGAAAACCCTTCCTTGGAGCAACTGCACGAATATGGCGTCATCGGTCGAGTGATCCGCATGATCCGGCAGGACAAGGGGGTCGTCGTTCTGGTGCATGGCGAGCAGCGCATGCGCATCAAGAACGTGGTCCAGACCGAGCCTTTCATGAAGGCGGAGGTGGAAACGTTGCAAAGCCAGTTGCCGCCAAAGGAAGATGACCTGGCCGAGGCGGCTTTGCGCAATCTCCGCGAATCAGCCGAGAAGCTTCTCAACCTGCTGCCTGACGTGTCGGACGAAGTTAAAGCGGTGTTCTCGACCATCGAAGATGCCAGCAGGCTGACAGACATCCTCGCTGGCAATCTGAGCATCGAAGCCGAAGCAAAGCAGAAGCTGCTGGAAGAAACTCACGTTGCCCGGCGCGTGTCTGCACTGGAAGTACACCTCAACAGCCAGCTCCACATCGCCGACCTGCAGAGCAAGCTGCGCGAGAATGTCAGCAGCGGCCTTTCCGATGCGCAGAAGCGTGTGTATCTGCGCGAGCAGCTCCGTGCCATTCAAAAGGAGCTGGGCGAAGATGGCAGCGGTGAGGAGCAGGTGGAAGACCTCCGCCAGCGTCTGGAAAAGGCCGGATTGCCGGAGAAGGCAAAGCTGCAGGCCGATCGTGAACTCAAACGGCTCGAGGTCATCCCTCCGCAAAGCCCGGATCACTCCGTCATCGTCAATTACCTCGAAACTCTGGCCGAGCTGCCTTGGAACGTGCTTAGCGACGAGAAAGTGGACCTGCACAAAGCGCAGGAGATTCTCGACCGTGACCACCATGGCTTGGTGAAGGTGAAAAAGCGGCTCATCGAATACCTCGCCGTGCGCAAACTCAACCCCGCTGGTCGTGGGCCGATCCTTTGCTTCCTCGGGCCTCCAGGCGTCGGCAAAACAAGCCTCGGCCAGTCCATCGCCGAAGCATTGGGCCGCAAGTTTGCGCGCATCAGCCTTGGTGGTCTGCGCGATGAGACGGAAATTCGCGGCCATCGCCGCACTTACATCGGCTCCATGCCGGGACGTTTGATTCAGGAGCTCAAACGGCTCGGCACACGCAATCCCGTGCTCATGCTCGATGAGATCGACAAGCTCGGCGCCGACTTTCGCGGAGATCCCGCCAGCGCCTTGCTGGAAGTGCTCGATCCTCGTCAGAACCAGGAATTCACCGACCGCTACATCGATGTGCCGTTCGATC
>DAORHS010000533.1:0-3990 GCA_035438165.1 Prosthecobacter sp. | reverse complement strand
CGGTGCAGGCGCGTGGCCAAGGCCGAACGGCGGCAAAACACCACCGCGCCGCAACCCAACCGCCGCCGTCGTCGTTCCCGCCGGGAACAGCGGCAGCAGCGAACCATTCGCCGATGTGATAAAATTGCCCAGCGGCCCAAATGCGGTGACACGCGGCTGCACATACAAATAGAGCGCCTCCGCCGAACCAGGAATCAGCAGACCACCCACGACGGCACGATTGATCGCGGGCATGAAAGCGCTCGTGGCACCGGCCGGGATGCCGATCAGCGTGGCCATCGGCGTGGCCAGCACCGGCACGGGCTTGTGCGGCAGCACGGCAAACAAATCGACACGCCACGAGGTGACGTTCGACAGGTTGCCTCCCGCCGTCCAATTCACCGTCACCGCATCACCATCACGCACGATCGGCGTCGTCGGTGCGATGCGAACGCCGCTGATCAGCGGCCCTGCGGGCGGAGGCAGCGGGAAGAGCAGTTGCGCCAGCGTGTTCAACAACGGCAGCAACCCGCCACCGCCCGGCAATGGCAGCCCGCCCGGCAAAACGGTGCGCACGGGCGGAAGCAACGGCGGAGGTGGCAGACCGATGGGCGGCCCCACAATCGGCGGCAGCACCGGCACCAGTGGCTCTGGAGGCAGCGCAACAGGTGCGCCCGCCAGTGTCATGCCTGAGTTCCACACCGGCACCTCGCCCACTGTCGGAGTGGCACGCACCAGATCTCCCGACTCGTCAAAATGTGCCGCAGGCGAGAGCCAGAGTTCGGGCAGCGTCTTCTGATCATCCGGCTTCTTGTCGCTGTCATAGACGACCTGGCCGTCCACTTCCAGCACCACGCGCTGGAACTGCGCACGGTCGGGAATCTTGTTCATCGGCGCACCGCTGCCGATGACACCGACCCCCGGAGCCGTCAGCGACTCTTTTGTCAGCGGATTCATCGCCAGTTCGAACGCGGCGAGGTCAAACAGACGCGGCTCGCTCGCATCGCTGAGAGGATCGCTCTCCGAAGACAGCAGAAACTTCCGCGAACCCGCCACGAGATAGACCGGATTCCGCGTGCCCTGCTGTGGACCTTTGCCGCCGGTCAGCGTGACCCGGAGATTCTGCACCTGCGTGCCGGAAACTGGGGACGGCATGAATTTCTCATCGGATTCCTCAAACCACGGCACCGCCCCCATCACACGCCCGCTCAAAGCCCGCACCATCGCATGCTCGGTCTTCAACTCCGTCTTCTCCGCATCACTCAACGTCGCTTTGTTCACCTTCGCCTCGTACTCCGGCAGCATCTTCATCAAGCTCTCGCGGCTGGAGGCCAGCTTCTGCTGCGCATGCACATCCACGAGGCCGTTCGCGGCAAACAGTTTGCCATTCACCTCGATCCGATAGCCCGCCAGCACCCAGTCCGTGCGTCCCTGCGAGGCAAAGCCGATGCTCTGCAGATCTCCGCACTTCACACCGGTCAAAAGCTGCTGCGAGGTGCGCAACGCATCGAGTCCCGTGTCACCGTCCTTCGCCGAAAACTCAAACGACGCCATCTGTCCCGGCTGAATCTCCGTCATCATCTCATTCAACGACGATTGGTGCGGAAACGCCGCGAAGGAAGGCTCCCGCTTGATCCCGCCAAGCGGATACAGGCGCAGCGGGAAACCGAGACCGAGATGCACGTCCACCGGTTCGGTCAAAGCCGCGCCCTCCGTGCCCACGCCCAGCGTGATCTTGATCGACTCGACGACTTCCTCCGGCGGCAGCGTGCCCATTTCAAACGGCGTGCGGGGCAGGCCTTCGTGCTTCACCGGCACGGGCTGCTCCTCACCAGGTTCCAGTGCGACCTCAGGCGTTGATGCGGCAGTTGGTCCTTTCACCTTCTCCAGCAGCGACGGATCCACCTTCGTCACATACAGCACACCCGCCCCCATCGCTCCACCGAGCAAAAGCCCCATGAAAAGCTTGCCCCATCCGGACGGGGGTCTGGTGGGAAGGGATGAATCGTCAGGGGAACCGTCGCGCATGGCTTGATCGAGGTTGGGAGTCCGACAGCATCCACGCAGACCAGCCCGCGTTGAATCGAAGGCATACTACCGCCCTGTATCGCGACGGCGCAATACCAAACTTAGGCGAGAACCCCCTTCGCCACCTCGCCACTGACGTTCGTGAGGCGGAAATTCCTGCCGCCGTAGTTGTAGGTGAGCTTCGTGTGATCGAGGCCGAGCAGGTGCAGCATCGTGGCGTGCCAGTCGTGGATGTGCATGGGGTTCAGCACCGCCTTGTAGCCGATCTCGTCGGTCGCGCCGTAGCGCAGGCCGCCTTTCACGCCACCGCCAGCCATCCAGATCGAGTAGCCTTTGTGATTGTGATCGCGACCGTCCCCGGCCTGCGCATACGGCGTGCGGCCAAACTCGCCGGCCCAGACGACGAGCGTGTCTTTTAACATGCCGCGCGCTTTCAAATCGGTGAGCAAGGCCGCGATGGGCTGGTCGGTGGCGGCGCAGTTCGTCGCAAGCTGCTCACGCAGACGATTGTGATGATCCCACTGCACGCCGGAGGCGATCTCGATGAAGCGCACGCCTGCCTCGGCCATACGACGCGCCAGCAGGCACTGCCGCGCAAACTGATCCTTGCCCTGGCCGATGCCGTAGAGCTTCAGGATGTGCTCCGGCTCGCCTCGCAGGTCGAGCACGTCGGGAACCTCGCTCTGCATGCGAAACGCCAGTTCAAAGGACTCGATCGCGCCCTCGATCTCGGGATGATGACCATCGCGCTCCATCTTGCGCTCGTTCAGGCCGCGAATGAGATCGATCTGCGCCCGCTGGAGATCACGCGGGATGTTTTTGTTCTCGATGTTCTTCATCGGCGGCCCCGGGGCGACGTCCTTCTTCAAAAGCGCCGCGTAAAGGTCGGGAAGCTGCGATCCGCCGATCTTCGTGCCCTGGCAGATCGCCGGCAGGAACGAGCTGCCATAGTTTTGTGCGCCGCCGTTGTCCGCCGGTGGATTCAGCGTGATGAAACCGGGCAGGTTCTCGTTCTCCGTGCCGAGTCCGTAAAGCGACCACGCTCCCACCGATGGCCGCACGAACTGAAAACTGCCCGTGTGCATCTGCACAAAGGCCTGCGCATGATTCGGCAGGTCGGTGTTCATCGAATTGATGATGCACAAGTCGTCCGCGTGCTTCGCCAGCTTCGGGTACAGCGTCGTCATCCACTGCCCCGACTGCCCGTATTGCCCAAACGGATGCACCGCGCCAAAGAGCTTCGCCCCCGCCGAATCGCGGCCCAAAGTCGCCGTTTTGCCATCGCGCTTCGTCAGCTCCGGCTTGTAGTCAAACAAGTCCACATGCGACGGCCCGCCGCGCATCGTGAGGAAGATGACGCGCTTCGCTCGTGCGGCAAAATGCGGCGTTTTCGAAGCCAGACCGCCCTTGCCTTGAGCCAAGGCGGAGAAAGCCAGCCAGCCGATGCCGGAGGACATCGTGGTCAGCAGGTGACGACGTGAGAAGGGAGGTGTGTTCATGGCGGAGTTTGAGGACGAGTTGTGGAGACCGTTGGGATGTCTTTCTGAATCGTGCCTGCCACTGTTTGCAGAAACTTCGTCTGCCACTCGCCAAAGCGCGGGCCTGCCTGGCGGCGGATTTGCACAACGATGAGCTGATTCTCCAGATCAGCGCGCAAAATGCAGGAACTCAGCGAACCATGCCCGAGCGTCTGCGTGCTGAGGATGAGATCCTCCCGGCACTTTGAGTTTGCCGGCGCGCCGGGCTTTCGATCATGCATCCAGTGCATGCCGATGCCCTCGATCTCTTTTGTCACGCCGGGATAACGGAGATTCAGATCCTCCGGCAGGAGTTGCTGAAAGTTCTGTGCGGAGATGAACTCCATTCCGCCGTAACTGCCGCGATTCACCAGCCACTGTGCCAGCTTGGCGAGATCCAGTGCGGCGAAGTGTGCCCCCGCGCTCCCGTCTTCAATGGTGGCGGTGTGCATGCCCAGCGGACCGA
>DAORHS010000532.1:0-3998 GCA_035438165.1 Prosthecobacter sp. | reverse complement strand
ATCTGCTTTTCCCCGGCACGGTTCAAAACGCGCTCTCGCCTCACTGGCTCGGCAAGACGGGGCCGGAGCACAGCGGGCTCTACAAACTCCGCATTCAGGCCAGCGGCATTCGTCCGCCCGACGGCCAACCCGCGCATCTGAGCATCGGCAAGCGGACGGGCGAGGAAACGGTGGATGGACTCATCGAGTTCGACATCACGGCGCCGGAGGACAAGCCGCAGGTGTATGAGTTCGAGGTGTTTCTCGAAATGCCCGCGACGCTGGACTTCTGCGTGGTGGCCACCGATGTGGTGGACCGCCGGGCTGGCGCGGCCTTCCGCAATGCGCTCGGCAGCCGGGGCGGCTACATTTTCACGCACAGCAGCGAGACACTGCTCCTCAACCCGAACGCGCCGCAGATGTTCGATGGCAAGGGGAACGGCATCTTTTCCACGGTGCTCCTGGATTGGATCGAATGGGAAGGACCGCTGGTGTCGGAGGCGGAAAAGTCGCGGCGTGCGGGACTCGTGCCACCTGATGACGCGACGCCCGAGGTGGTGGCGGAGCATCTGCAACGCTTTGCCGAGCGTGCTTGGCGTCGTCCGGTGAAGAAGGAAGAACTGGAGCAGTATCTGCAATCCTATCGCACCGAGCGCGAGGCAGGCGAAAAGACGGCTGATGCCTATCGCGTGGCGATGCAGGGCGTGCTGACCTCCCGGCACTTTATTTATCTCGTCGAGGGCGACACGGTGGCTCGCGAGCGTCTCACGGACACCGAACTAGCCTCGCGCCTCTCGTATTTCCTGTGGAGTTCGATGCCCGACGACGGCCTGCTCACTGCTGCGAAAGGCGGCACGCTGAACGACGATGGCCTCAAGAAAGAAGTGGACCGGATGCTAGCGGACAGCAAAGCCAGCCGCTTCATCGATGATTTTGCGCGGCAGTGGCTGCAACTGCACCGCGTGGGCATGTTCCCGCCGGACAAGAAGCTCTACCCCGCCTACGATGCGTGGCTGGAGGAAAGCATGCGCACGGAGCCGGTGGAGTTCTTCCGCGAGATGTTCAGCAAGAACCTGCCCATCGACGCTTTCATCGATTCCGACTGGACCGTGGCCAATGCCCGGCTCTGCGATTTTTACGGACTGCCGGAGCCGACGAAGGGAGGCTTCCAGCGTGTGTCACTGAAGCCTGAGGATCGTCGCGGCGGTCTGCTCACGATGGGCGCGGTGCTCGGCCTGACATCCGACGGCACGCGGCATCGGCCGGTGCATCGCGGCGTGTGGCTCAGTGAGGTCGTTCTCGGCAAGACGCCACCACCACCTCCAGCCAACGTTCCTGCCATTGAGCCCCCAACGCCGCAGAGCCCCAAAGCGACACTGCGCCAAAAAATCGAAGCCCACCGCGACGACGCGAACTGCGCCGCCTGCCACGCGAAGCTCGATCCGCTGGGCCTCGCCTGGGACAACTACGACGCCATCGGCCAATGGCGCACGCATGAGAAGGTTCCAGCCGGTGTCGGCAAAGACCCCGTGATCAACGCCGCCGGTGAAATGCCCGATGGCCGAGCCTTCAAAGATTCCAACGAGTTTAAGCAACGCCTGCTCGAAGACCGTGATCAAGTCGCCCGTGCCTTCATCGACCACCTCTGCACCTACGCCCTCCGCCGCGCTCTCTCCTTTGACGATCAGGACGATCTCAAAGCCATCCAGGCCGAAGCGAAGAAGAACCAATACCGCATCAAAGACCTCGTCCGCGCCGTGGCACTCTCCGACTTGATGAAAAAGCGCTGATAAAACCCATCGATCCACCACTCCAATTCTCCATCACTCCATTCCCCCGCCCCTTCCATGAACATCCAAACCCAATCCTGGCTCCTCAATCGCCGCCACGCGCTCAAAGCGCTCGGCAGTTTCATCTCACTGCCCATGCTGGAGTGCATGGTGCCTCTGCGTGCGGCGGAAAAAGCCATCGCGTCGAGTCCGAAGCGCAGTGCGTTCATCTACCTCGCGAACGGCGTCCACTCGCTGAACTACCAGATCACGACGGCGGGCCGGGACTACCAGTTTTCTCGTTCGCTGAAGCCTCTGGAGAAGCATCGCGACGTCATCACGCCGATCAGCGGTCTGCATCACCCGGGCAGCCTGAGTCATCACCACAATTGCATCAATATCTTCCTCACCGGCGGCAAGCTCGGCCCCTCGGATCGCAACACGATCTCCGTGGACCAAAAAATGGCCGAAATCACCGCGCAGCAGACGCGAGTCGCTTCGATGGAGATCGCGCTCACGCAGAACTCGCTCGCCTGGACGGCGGATGGCGTGCAATTGCCTGCGCTGCGTCGCTGCAGTGAGATTTTCGCCTCGCTCTTTGAAGAACCGAAAGGCGGAAAAGAGGCTCAACGCCGTGCCTTGCGCCGCAAGGGCAGCGTGCTCGACGCCAACCTCGCCGAAGTGCGCCAACTCGAACAGAAGATGGGCAAGGAAGACAAAGGCCGCATGGAGCAATACCTCACCTCCGTGCGTGAGGCCGAGATCCGCACGACCCGCGCCGATGCCTGGCTCGACACACCGCTGCCGACCATTTCCGACGCCGACCGCAAGCGCACCAATCGCGACATCGCGCAAACGATGGCCGGCGATTACTTCCGCACCGTCTATGACCTCATGGTGCTCGCCTTCCAGACGGATGTGACCCGCGTGGCCACCTTCAGCCTCGGTGGCGAGGGAGACGCCTTCGCCATCCCCGAAATCGGCATCACCGAGTCACGCCATCAGCTCAGCCACCACGGCGGCGATGCCGGTTACATGGAGAAGCTCACCAACTACGACACCTTTGCCATCGAGCAGTTCGGTCACTTCCTCACCCGACTCACGGAAACGAAGGACCTCAACGGCAAGCCACTCATCGGCTCCACCATGGCGCTTTTCGGCAGCGGCATGTCCTACGGCCACAGCCACGGCAATGCCAACCTCCCGCTCGTGTTCGCCGGCGGCACCGACCTCGGCCTGAAGCACGGCAGCCATCTCGACTTCAACAAGGCCGCCAAAGATTTCCCGGGCTACGCCCTCGGCCCCGACGGTGCCCTCACCTCCGCCCACTACCAACTCTGCAGCCGCCCCGCGAACACGGACGCCCACATGAGCAACCTGCTCCTCCTCATGGCCCAACGCATGGGCGTGGAGACGGATACGTTCGGCGACAGCAACAAGGTCATCGCGCTGTGAGGTTCGTTGTTCGTAGTTCTTGGCTCTTCGTTCTTGGTTTGTGCCTTGCGCACGCTGCGGACGAACCCTTCCGTCCCGAGGCGGGGAAGTTCCCGCCTTTGGAAAAAGCGCACTCCTACCGCGGCGAACTCGTCTTTGTGGATCATGCGAATCGACGCGGAAGCATTCGCGTGACGTCCTTGGGCATCTTCCGCTTCACCGCTCCGCATCCGTTCGCGCTGTTGCCG
The DNA here is from genome assembly GCA_035438165.1 of Prosthecobacter sp. GTDB lineage: Bacteria > Verrucomicrobiota > Verrucomicrobiia > Verrucomicrobiales > Verrucomicrobiaceae > Prosthecobacter. Next base: position 568 of record DAORHS010000532.1, on the reverse strand, counting down.
TATGCCATCGTGCGTTATCACGGCGCACCGGCCGACCTGCGGGACATTCCACTGGGCACCATGCTGCATGTCCGCGCGTTTTTGCCGCCAGACCCGAAGACCTCATCCGTGCCGGTCTTGCCCGTCAACAATCGGGAGAAGACGAAAGCTGGAAACCTTGGCACCGCGCCCGCTGAAAACCACGTTCTGTTGCTCGAAGACGAGCCCAGCCAATGCCTGCGCGAAGGACTCGTCTGGAAGCTCAAAGAACTAGAGATCAAAAACAACGAAGGAACTATCCTCGCCAGTCGCGAACTCAAGCAAGGCAGAGACAACAAAACCGACGAGGAGACGCTGACCTTCGATGCCGCCACCCGCGTCTGGCGCGGCCGCGAATACCTCTGCATCGAACACCTGACCGCCGAGGGCTCATGGCCTGCCAGCGGGAAGAAATCGCTCGGCGGCCAGGCCGTCCAGTTCGGCATCACCTGGAAGCCCACGCTCGGAGGTGTGTTCACCCGTCTCCACATCTCGGACATCTGGCTCGACGCCGCCGCGATGCAAAACGCCACGCAGCATCAAACCGAAA
>DAORHS010000531.1:0-4001 GCA_035438165.1 Prosthecobacter sp. | reverse complement strand
GCCCATGGCGATCTTCCAGCTCCAGCTCGCCGCCGTAACGAGCAACAACGTCAGGATGGCCGTTTTGACAACGGTGCCGTTGAGCGTCATGACGCCCTCCGCGGCATTACCGGTGCGGGAGCGTTCGAAGACGTGATCGTTGAGAGCAGGATTGGAGGTGCGCATGATAGAAGGACCGATTTCAGCTTGAGCCTACAGGGCAGTCGACAAGGGGTCAATGCACCACTTGGGCGTGTCTCCGGAGCCCCAGGGGGGACGCACTAACGATCAGCTTGCAAAGTGGGCGAGCAGAGCGGCGAGGCAATTGGGGTTGATGGTGGCGATGTAGTGGCGTCTGCGCGGCTTTGATCCTCGCCCCACTGCACGTCGAGTCGCCAGTGCAGCGCATTCTCCACGCTCCAGTGCGAGCGATGCCGGCGATGCGTGCGGCGCTCTGCTCCACGCTGCCGTTGATCCCGAGGCTGCTGATGTAGCAGCACCTCTCGACGCTGACTTTGCCGGTGCTGGGTTCCTCACGCTCGCTCTCGATGAGCGCGATGCTCCCCAGCGCCTTCCACTGGCCGCGAGGCGCGAACTCAGCCCTGCCGTGATTCGGTGCCGTCGATGATGAGCCCGGCGGGCGGAATGGGGCCGGTCATGCCGGCTTCACCGAGGGGCACGTTGGAGGCCGGTTCGGGCCTGGCCCCGGTGCCGCGCAGGTTGATGATCTTCTTCATCAGGTCGAACCAGAACTGGGCGCCGAGCGCCGCCGCCGCACCGGCCATGAGCCAGCCGAGCAGGCTTTCGAACAGGGTGCTGACAGGATGTTTGGCCCAGGCCTCCGCGGTCGTTTGGTTCCAGCCGACGGGGAAGCCGGCATCGGCTAGCTCTGTGACAGCCTTGTCGAACTCGGCGCGGGCACCGGCGGACTCCTCCACGCCCATTTTGACCATGAGATCGCTCTGCGCTTTGACGGAGGCCTCGGCCCGCTGCACGAAGGCGGTGCGCAGGTCGTCGTTGGTCGAAAGCGCGCGGGTGATTGCAATCACGTTCAGGTTGCAGGCAATCGCGAGTGCAATGCCAAGGCCGAAGTTCCAGACCTGCGTCAGCCGCTTGTACCAGCCGGTGGTGCGGTCCATCATGGCATCGAACCACTGGCCGGCGAGAAACTGGAACACGCTCATCGGCTCCTGTCCGGGCAGAAGGTTGCGCTCTGCATCGCGGCTCAACGCCTGCAACGCACCGCGGGTCTCCGACGGAAGCAGGGAGATGCCTTTTTGAACCTGCTCCCAACGCGTCTCTGCTTTCGCCTCGGCACCCTTGGTTTCCAGCAGGTCCAGCAGCACCTGGCCGAACTGGCCGCTCGAAAGGTAGGAGGGGAAGTGCTTCGCCACGCTGGCGTCCGCCGAGGTATGGCGGTGCACGCTCGTCATCAGCGGGTGCTGCACGAAGTCCTTCAGCGGTTCCGCGTCATTTCCGTGCCCGGCCTGCGGCAGCAGGTGCGCGAGCGCCTTCCACAGGGTCTTCCCGCGTGCGTTGCTCCAGGAGAGAATCATCTCGCTCGTCGTCGAGACAAGCACACTAAACAGGAAGAAGATGAACGAGAGGCCGAGGGCGACGTCGAGTGTCTGGAGCATGGCGGACGGGAGATGATCGTGACTTTGGCAATGATCGGGGCCGCAAATGACGAATGTCGAATTCAGAATGACGAATAAACCTGGATCAGATCATTCGGCATTCTTCATTCGGATTTCGTCATTACCACCGAAGGCGGTCAGTGCATTTCAACCTCGCACTGGCCGAGGCCGCTGCGGAAGTAGTTGAACTGCACATTCGGGTGATCGGCGAGCAGCGACATCGGCACGGACGAGTCCGCGAGACGCTTGGAGATCATGAGCGCGGTGAGGCGCTGGCCCAGCGGATTGTCATGCATGCCGGCGTGCCAGATGCTGACCTTCTCGGCCATCCACGTCTCTTTCGGTCCTACGGTGATCGCCTTCTGGGGCACCATGGTGATGTTACCGCCGCCGGAGGTGCGGGCGTTCTGCATGAGTGTCACGGGATGCAGATCCACGACGCGCGTGGTCAGCTTGCGGTATTCGGCAGGCGGCGGCGGCTCGTTCTTCCACTTGCCGGCACGCTTGGGCGGATCGTTGAAGGCCCAGTGCTTGATGTCGCCCTGACCGCCCTGCATCACCGCACAGCGCACACCGCTCTGCCAGCTTTTGATGTAGGCCGAGGTGTCCGCCTTCGGGAAATGCAGCTGCGAGTCCGGCATGCAGAGCTTCTTTTGCATGCGGTCAAAGCAGAGCTCGCGGTCAGCCCTTTCAAACGACAGCGGATGCTCCATGGTCACCTCCTTCTTGGTGTTCTCGTCATACCACTCGTCCATGCCCCAGAAGTGGCCGTCTTTGATCGAGATGCCGAGGTCGTTCACGAGGCGCGCCACCAGCGGAAGCTGCTCCGTGGGGCCGATCGGGCCGCAGATGCCCACCGGATTGTCCGGCGTGGCCTGCTTCCAGGCGTGGATGTATTCCAGCGCCTCAGCGAGATAAAAGTCCTCCAGCGTGTCATACATCACCACCTTGAAACCGGGGCGCGAGAGCTGCCGCAAATCGCGTTCCGTAAGCCGGGCGGCGTCGTTGATGAGATCATTTTCTAAAGTGGTGTAGTCCCACCAGTCCGGTGCGATATGGCTGAGTTTGCGCGGCATGGTTCGTTCGGTTGTTGCGGGGATAGTCAGGGAGAACGGCCCTTTTGCCAAGCTCTCATCACACCGGGTGAAAATTTTCTTCCCTCCACCCCCTGCGCACGCTACCTCCACGCATGGACGACGCCACCATGCTCAACCACCCCGACGCCCTCACCCGCCTTCGCTACGTCGTGCATCGCCTCCGCGCACCCGGCGGCTGCCCATGGGACATGGAGCAGACGCACACTTCGCTCATTCCGCATGTCATTGAAGAGGCCTACGAAGTGGCTGATGCCATCCGCAGCGGCGATCCGGCCCAGATTTGCGATGAACTCGGCGACATCCTCCTCCAGCCTGTGCTCCATGCCGAGATCGCCAGCGAGACTGGCGCCTTCGACCTCGATCAAATGGCGAATGGTTTGACCGACAAGCTCATCCGCCGTCATCCGCATGTGTTTGGGGACACCACCGCTGCGACTTCCGATGCCGTGCTCAAACAATGGGATGCCATCAAGCGCACCGAGAAGGGCACCGAGCACGAAGGCATGTTGCACGGCACCGGCAACGGCCTGCCTGCGCTCATGCGCGCGCAGAAACTACAGAAGAAGGCTGCCCGCGTCGGATTCGACTGGCCGAACGCGACGCCCGTTTTCGCGAAGATTCGTGAAGAAGCCGCCGAACTCGAAGAAGCCAGCGCTTCCGGTGACAAAGCGCATATGGAAGAAGAACTCGGCGACCTGCTTTTCAGCGTCGTCAATCTCGCCCGCAAACTCGGCATTGAATCCGAGCCCGCTCTGGCCGCCGCCAACGAGAAGTTCACCCGCCGCTTCCACTCGATGGAATCGCACCTTCGCGAGCAGGGTGAAGAACTCGGCAGGCTCTCGCTGGAGCAGATGGACACAGCTTGGGATGCGGTGAAGCACAGTGTTTGAGAGCGCGTTCATGGAACTCGACCACTTCTCTTTCCCCAAACTCTGGGCGCAGGTGCGTTCCAAATCGTGGCTGTGGCTGTTCCGGCGGCAGCAGATCGAGGAGGGTGGACGCCTGCTGAAGCACGGAGACATCGGTCTTGCCGGGGTTCATGTCTGTGCGGCGGACGAAGTCGAGATCATCGCGGGTGTTGGCACCGGTTTGTTCAACTCCGCGTCCGTCACGGCGCATCTGCGGCTGCGGGATGACGGGAGCATGATGATGACCTCGCACTGCACCTGTGCGGTGGGAACGCTCTGCCAGCACGCGGCGGCGCTGATGCTGATGCTCGATCATGAGGAGGGGCGCAGCCGCATCGAAGGCATGGCGCGTGTGCGCGAGCGAACCCACACCGCATCCG
>DAORHS010000530.1:0-4008 GCA_035438165.1 Prosthecobacter sp. | reverse complement strand
GGCGCTTGTCATGGGCAAAACGGCACTTCTCAAATGCTCTGCCTTCGTTGAACGGCGGCCTGTTCACCAACTCGCGCCACATGGCCATCAACAGCCTCACGCCCGGTGGGAACTACCAGTTCCAGGTCCGTGCCGTCGGCGGCAGCACCGGCTACAGCGACTGGAGCGATCCCGTCAGCCACATGAGCCTGTAGGCGGAAGACGCAGAGCAGGGGACACCGGGAAAGGAGGAGACTCCGACCTCCCGGTTTCCTTCCCCAGGCTTGACCTCCGGCGGCCTTTTGGCTTCCGTCGGCGCATTCATCAAAAACCTTCGTTTTTGTTCGTGAAGGCTGTTTCACCTCACTCCAATCCTGAAAAACCACAAAAAACTGTGGGCGAATCTGATTCGCCCACAATTAAATGTGGATAAACAACGTTAGGCGACATTTCGCGTTTCCTCTGAATTCAAGTTTTCAGCCACAGGCCCCCCAGGCCCAGCCCAGCAACCCATTGATCCAAACCCGAATACCACACCTCAACGACTACACACCATGAGCACTGAAGTTATCGCCAACATCTGGACATTCGTCAGAGGAGAGCACGCCCGCGAACTCGGCGTGCGACTCTACATGACCTCTGGCACGGACAACGAGAAAACGGCATTTCTCAAAGCTTTGGCTCAGCATGATTTTCGATTCGCATGGCGCTTTCCAGTGCCTGAAAGATTCAAATCCATAAGGATGGGTGGGCATTTTGGTCTCGACCTCAATCCACTCGAATTCTTTAAGGACACTTGGGACATCGTGAAAAAGAGTCTTCCGGTGCACCGCGTTGGAATCACAAACAAAACCAATGTCAGCGCGCCTCTTGAAACAGGAAATCTTCTCTCGGTCTACACTTGCATTGAAGTTGACTCCGACGGAAACCAACGAGCACATTTGCCAGGTCAGCAAGTCTCCGGTGCCAAACCCACCTTGCTGCTGAATCGCTGGGGTTTTGCAGACGACAAAAGCTCCCAGGTCTTTGCCGTGGCAGGTCGCGCCTATCTTGCAGCAGGTAGCGACCAGCAACTCGACGCGCTTCTCGCACAACTAGCATCCGATGACTACTTGCTTGCGCCACGGTTTTCCGTCTCATCTCAGACGGATGTCGAATCTTCTGCATTGCTAAGTCACCAAGTTTTCTTCGAGCCCGTTATCCGCGACATTGAGAATAGCGTTCCAAACTCTTTCATTGACTCGAAGAATCCAAAGGCAATTCAGTTCTCTTTCCGCACTGAAGATGCGCGAGTGAAGACGACTGTTGTTACGGAGAATCAAAACGGGAAGGTCGCAACAGTTGAGGCGTTAGCAAAGTCCCAACCGGCCGTTCAGCCTCCCGACTCCCACAGCCCATCGATTCCTCCGCCACTTCCAAAGCGCTTTTACGCGTTTATTTCCGAACAGGTCGCAGGGCCATTTACCATCGAGCAGATCCACGCCCAGCACAAAGCTTCAACAGTCTCCGATGAAACACTATGTTGCCTCGAAGGCACTGAAGACTGGACAGCATACTCAGCCTTGTTTTCATCCGACCGCACGACGTGGCACCTTGCCCAATATGCGGAAGCAATCGCGAAAAAAGTCACCAATACAACCCCGTGCGAAGACTCAGGATTAGAGGCGCACAGAGATCACATTCGCACTCTCGGTGGAGAGGTTAACGAAAAGTTTGGATTTGAAGGTATGCAAGCAGTCTGGAATCTGATGCATAACAGGACGGGAGCGGGACCATGCAGCGATCTTACCCGGATTTGGAATGGTGTCGGGAGATGGCAGAAGTGAAATCCCAATGACGCCTAACAGACGCTGCAGAGAACAGCTCCGGTCTGTCATGCCTGCCGCTCCCCACAGAGCCCGCCGCGCAGCATTCCTGCCGGCCCTCCGCTTTCTCTGCGCTTGGGGACGTTCCGAGTCCGAACTGCATCCTCGCATGCATGTGCAAGATGTCCTGCCTCGCCCTCGTTCGGATTCGACCCATGAAGTTTCTCACCGCCGCCGTTCTTTCGTTGTGTCTCGTCAGTCTCGCCCAAGCCGCTCCGCAGGATGATCAGTATGTCCTCGGACCGGATTCGCAGCCCCGGACGGATGTGCCGCAGGGAAAGGTGACGCAGATGCCGGCGTGGACGGAGTCGAAGATCTATCCAGGCACGACGCGGGACTGGTGGATTTACGTTCCGGCTCAATACAAACCGGAACAACCGGCGAACGTGATGGTGTTCTGCGATGGCGGCGGCTTTGTGAAGACGGACGGGCAGTTCCGCGTGCCAGTGGTGTTCGACAATCTCATCGCCAAGGGCGAGATGCCGGTGACGATCGCCATCTTCATCAATCCTGGCGTGTTTCCGACCCGCAACCCGAAGGACAAGCCGCGCAGCAATCGCAGCTTTGAATACGATTCCCTCGGCGATCTGCATGCGCGCTTCCTGATCGAGGAAATCCTCCCCGAAGTGGCCAAGAGCTACAAGCTGACCGACGATCCCGAAGGCCGGGGCATCTGCGGCAACAGCAGCGGCGGCATTTGTGCCTTCACGGTCGCTTGGGAACGTCCCGATGCGTTCCGCAAGGTGATCAGCCACATCGGCAGCTTCACCAACATCCGTGGCGGTCATGTGTATCCCGCGCTGATCCGCAAGACCGACAAGAAGCCGCTCAAGGTCTTCCTTCAGGACGGCAAGAACGATCTCGACAACCAGTTCGGCAACTGGCCCCTCGCCAACCAGGACATGGCCGCGTCGTTGAAGTTCGCCGGTTACGATTACCAGTTCGTCCTCGGCGAAGGCACCCACAACGGCAAGCACGGCGGCTCGATGCTGCCGGACACGCTGAGGTGGCTGTGGAAGAAGTGAGTTCGAACATTGAACGTCGAACACGGAACATTGAACCTTGATTGACAGGTTGAGCAAACGTCGGACGCCAGTATCTTCACGGTCATGAGCACTGTTCTTGAAATCGAAAGGGCCATTGAATCGCTGCCGCAGAAGGAATTCTGGCAGTTGGTGGAGTGGCTGGAGCAGAAACGTGAGGAGGCGGAAGACGCTGCTGATGTCGCCAGAGCCGAAGCCATCCTGGCTGAAGGCAATGAAAGGGTGTCTTGGGAAGAGGTGCAGCGTAAATGCGGACTGCTGCCATGAGTTACCGTGTCGAGTTTTCCAAGGCTGCTGATCGAGTCTTTTGCAAGCTGTCAAAGTCAGTTCAACTGCAATTGCAGGCAGACATCAACCAGCTTGCACAAGAACCTCGACCAGCGGGATGCAAGAAACTCGTGGGTGCCACAAACAAGTGGCGCGTCCGCTCCGGCAACTACCGGATCATCTATGAAATCCACGACGCGGTGTTGCTGGTCCTGATCGTGGATGTCGGCCATCGGAAAGACATTTATAACTGATCGCAAACAACCATGAAACACACGCTTTTGATCCTCAGTCTCCTTGCCACCACAGCGTTGGCGCAAGACACTTCACTCCACGACTACCTCATCGATGGCGAGCCGTGGAAGGAAGTGGCGGGCGGTTATGTGTTCACCGACGGCCTGTGCTGTGACAAGGATGGCAATCTGTTTTTCACGGACGTGAAGGGCGGGAAGGGGATCTACAAGCTGGATGTGGCGACGGGGAAGGCGGACTTGTTCCTCGACAACCTGCCGGGTATCAGCGGTTTGCAGATCGGACCGGATGGGCGGTTCTATGCGTGTCACAACAAGGAAGGGCGGATCATTGCCATCACGATGAAGGGCGACGTCGAAGTGCTGCTCACGGATGTGAAGTGCAACGACCTCGTGGTGAGCAAGACGGGGAATCTCTATTTCACCGAGACGCCGACGCAGCGCATCCATCTCATCACGAAGGACAAGAAGCACGTCGTGGCGGATGAGGGGCACGTGATCAAACCGAACGGCATCACGATCTCGCCCGACGAGCGCACGCTGGTCGTCTCCGAATACGGCGGCAAGCATGTGTGGGCCTGGCGCATTGAGGACAACGGCACG
>DAORHS010000529.1:0-4015 GCA_035438165.1 Prosthecobacter sp. | reverse complement strand
CCCAGGAGTCCGGCATGTTTCACACTTTCTCCGAACTCGTGCTCTCCGGAAAAATCGACGCGCACTGGCCGAAGATCAGCCTGCTGACGCAGCAGGTGCTGGATGCGTGTCTGGATTCGGCCAGACAGGGATCGAAGGTGATCGAGATGCAGGGCTGATTCAAAGATCCAGCACCTTGTCCATGCGCTTCGCCACATCGGCGAGGTAGTCCCAATCTCCCGCCTTCACCTCCGCGGCGGCCCAGCCGGTGTATTGGATTTTGGCAAGCGCCTCGCGAACCGCAGGCCAGTTGATGCTGCCCTCGCCCAGCGGCGTGTCGAACCCTTTGCGCATGCCTTCGCCCATGGCCTTGGCGAGGTCGTACTCCTTCACATCGAGCTTCAGGCTGCGTTTTCCCAGCACCTGCGCCCAGTGCTCGGCGACACCCCAGCGCATCATGTTGCCGATGTCGAAATGCACCTGCACCCACGGGCTGCTCACCTCGTCGATGAACCGCGCCATGTCATAGGCGCTGATGAGAAAGGTGTTCCAGACGTTTTCGATCAGCACCTTGATGCCCTGCTTCTCCGCATGCGGAGCCGCGGCCTTCATGCGCGCCACAGCCTCATCCCAGGTCTGCTGGATCGGCTGCTCCTGCGGATAGGCGAGAACGACGAGCATCGAGTCGCCGCCCAGCTTCTTGGTGAGATCAATGCCGGCCTCCAGACCTTCGCTGCGCCCACCGACGGTGCCGTCGATGATCAAGCCGCTTGCTTTGCTCGCGGCGATCCATTCATCCGCGTTCTGTTCAGTGACATGGCCGAGAAGGCTTGGTTCGACGCCGTCATAGCCACAGGAGCGCAGTTTCTTGAAGGCTTCGGTCAACGACATGTCCTTCGCCGCCTTCTGCGCCATGCTCCACTTGAGGGACTTGCGAATCTTGCCGGTGAACTGGCCTGCGCAAACAGTCGTGGCGGGAGAAAGAGCAGCCGCACCGAATGCGGCGGTGGATTGGAGAAAGTGACGGCGGTTCATGACAGGTTTCGAGCGTTGTTTGAAATCAAAGGCGTTTCAGGCAGACTCACGCCTGCACTTTCCAGCCGTAGCCGATGTAGCGGTCCTGAAAGCTGCCATCAGGATGACAGTCGATCTGCACGAAGCCTTCGGGATTGCCATGCACAGGGCCTTTCCACCACATGCCGGAAACGGCGCCGCCCTGAAGGTAAACCACCTTGTCGAACTGGATGCGCTCGGAGATGTGACCGTGACCACTGAGCACAAGCCTGATGTTGTAGAGCGCAAGCAGCTTGCGGAACTCGAAGACGTTGCCGACGAGGGCCCTGGCATCCAGCGGGAATGCCGGTCCTTTGAGCACCTGATGCCAGACGGAATAGAAAGGAACGTGCGTGACGAGGATGATGGGCGTCTGCGAGCCTGTTTTCTCAAGGTCCGCCTTGAGCCAGGCGAGTTGATCATCGTCGATCCACCCTTTGTAATCGAGCGTGACCGGATCCTGGCCGATGGAATCGAGGAGGACGAAGTGCCAGCCTCCATGATCAAAGCTGCGATAGGTTTTGCCCTGCCCGTAACGCTCCGAGAAGATCGCCTTGCCATAACCGCTGTCTCCAGCTTTGACGACGGCCTTGGAGGACCAGCCGGTGACATCATGATTGCCGACGGTGTGATGAATGGGCACCTCCAGCGTCTTCTGGCATTCGTCCCACAAGTCCCACTGCAACTGCACGCGGTCCATGCCGACGTTGAGCGCATCCATGATCAAATCCCCGCCGGTGATGACGAAGTCAGGCCGCTGCTCCAGCGCATTGACCTTGGCAAAAGCCTGCTTCACGCCCTCGATGGCACCTTTCTCCGGCTGCACATGAGGATCAGTGAAGAAGACGAAGGAGAAGGGCTTGGATTCGGCAGCTTGGGAGGCTGTCTCAGTCAACCATCCCGATGCACCGGTGAAGGCGGCGGCACTGGCAAGAAAATGACGGCGGGAGAAGGCGTGACGCGGAGGCTGGGACGGCATGCATTCACATACAGTCCGAGACACTCATTTCTTCGCGCGCTTCAGGCACATCGGCTCCGACCAGCTCCAGAACTGCGGTTCCAGCAGCTTGATGTAGTTGGCGGGATCGGAGTCGAGACGGCTGTGCGCTCCGTCCTTGTCGGGCTTCACGGTTCCTTTGAGCTGACCGGACTTGATGGCGGCGGCGACGGCCTCGTGATTGATCGCCCAGGTGAACCACACACCTTTTTCAGGTTCGCGCATGAGGAAGAGCGAGGCTCCGCCCTTCTTCTCTTTGCGCTCACGAACGACGGCGAAAAACAGCCCCACCTTCTCATCCGCAGAGGCACGGCGCAGTTTGAACTCGACGGGTTCGGCATCCTTTTTTCCGGGCTCGGTCATGAGGATGTGCCCTTGTCTGGCATCCGTGATCGCAAACTGAATGATGTCGTCGTCGTCCACGGGAATCCAATCTCCGCTCCAGTCGTCCGCCTCGAGTTCAACCGGTTCGAGGCCGAAGTCATCCCCCACCGTGGTCTCTGGACAGGAGGTCAGGCCGCAGGCGAGCAGCATGCTGGCCAGGACGCGAAGGACGGTGCTTTTCATGGTGGTGGCGTGGGTGAGGGGGCAAGCTGCTCGCGCAAACTGCCGGCTCCGGGCGGCAACGTGAGCGAAACACCGCGTCCGCGTTGTCCCTCGGGCTCAGGAGGCGCCACGACCACCGGAGGCTCGACGACGGGAATGGCCTTCGGAGCCGCAGGCGCGGGAGCAACCGCAGGAACGGGCCTTACGGCGGATGAATCACCGCTCTTGGAAGCCTCCACGGGTTCGGGGGCTCGTTTCTTCTGCCAGAGCGCCCCGCCGGAGAGATGGGCGCACATGGCGCCGATGACCATCGAACCACCGATGAACACGGCGGCTTTCAGCCACATGGGCACGTCATCAGGTGGAATGAGATCGGCAGGCAGCGTGGGCGGCGCACTGGCCGCGGCACGCGCCCAGTCGGGAGCGTCAGGCGGCGACGGTTCGTTGTCCGCGTTGCGAAACAGCAGCTCGGCGAAACCGATCGTGGGCTCATCCCCTTTGGCCGCCCCACCCGTGGTGAGGGCCACCGGCGAGCGCAGCGACTCGGAGGCGGCAGAGCCTGAGAATTCGCGTTTTACCGCGGGCTTGGTGACAGGGACGGTTTTGGGACGTGGCTTCAAGCCATAGTCCACCGCAGATTCCGTGCCGCCCGCACGTGCCGGCTCGCCCGGTTTGACGAGATCGTAGTGCTGAATGATGCGCGCGTAGCGGGCCAGAAAATCACTGCGCTGGGCGGGCTTCAATTCGGCCATCTTGGCGATTTCGTCATCGAGCAGACGGGCGACCGTCTCCCGCTCACGCGCACCGCCTTCGGGCGCGGCGTGGATGCCCACGGGCGATTCGAGCCCGAGCAGAAATTTGCACAAGGCCGCCAGCCAGCCGGCGTGCCATGTGGTGGTGGTGGCACCACGCGCCGGCGGCAGCAGCGTGGCGGGATCGGTGCCACGACCGGACATCGAGGCGAGCGTCGGGTGTGCCCGCACGATGATGTTGAAGGCCGGCCACTCGTTCAGCTTCGAGACGAGCAGCTTCGTGCTGCGCGAGTCCTCGCGCGCGAAACCGGTGAGCAGGAAGATGTCCTCCAGACGCAGCTTGCTGACTGAAAGCGTGGAATGGTCCAACTGCGTCAGCGCCGTGTCGAGTCCGGCCAGGACGAGGTAGGCCTCCTGCACATCCAGGCAGCGGCGTTCACGCATGAGTTCGGCGAGGCTGATGCCCTCGACGATTTCTTCGGCGATGCAGGTGACGTCTTCGGCCTCGTTGACAAGAGCGAGCGTGATGAGGCTGGAATTGCCGCGCTGTTTGGTGATCTTGAAGGCGGAATCGTCCACCTCCTTCACTTTGGCGCAGGCGATGCGCGCGGGCGGCACCTGCTCGATGAGCACGGAGCGCCCCGTCTTGGTGAGGGTGCCGCGCATGCTGTAGGGATTGGCCATGTCG
>DAORHS010000528.1:0-4017 GCA_035438165.1 Prosthecobacter sp. | reverse complement strand
AGGCTCGGTGTGATTCGGCGCAGCGAAGGCCGGAACCGCAGCCGCACCAGCAGCGCCGCCGAGGAGGCCTTTCAATGCGTGGCGGCGTGAGATGGATGAGGAGTCTGACATGACACAGAGCAATTAGAAGTTTCCCCGCTTCATCTCCTCCATCAGCCACTCGCTGGAGCGCCAGGCGAGGGCGAGGATGGTCAGGGTGGGATTTTTGTCGGGATTGCTGGGCAAGACGGCTCCGTCCATGAGGAAGAGATTCTTCACGTCCCAGGTCTGGCAGTATTGATTCGTGACGCTGTCGGCAGCCTTGTCACCCATGCGGGCCGTGCCGACCTCGTGGATGATTTCGCCAGGGCGCTGGATGGCATCCGCTCCGCTCTGCGGCTCCGGTTTGCCGCCCATCTCCTCCAGCATCGCGGCAAAGGTCTGCTGCATGTGCCCGGCCTGCTTGATCTCATGATCACTCCACTTCCAGTGAAAGCGCAGCACGGGAATGCCCCACTGATCCACGACATTGGGATCAAGCTCCATGTAGCAGTCCTTGTTCGGGATCATCTCGCCACGCCCGGAGAAACTGAACTGCGAGCCGTAGTAGCGGCGTGCGTCCTCTTTGAGCTTGCGGCCATACACACCGGGCGAGGTTGAGTCGAGAAATCCGAACGTTTTCACTTCAGGCATCTGGCGGCCACCGCCCATCTCGATGTGATAACCACGGGCGAAGCCGAGTTTCGCGTGATCGTTCACGAGCCACCAAGGCACATAGGTGTGCAGACCACCGGCGCCGTCTTCATTCATCGGCGGCAGGTCTTCCATGGCAGGAATGTGCGCTCCGAGGCGCGTGCCGACGCTGTCCATGAGGTTCTTGCCGACTTGACCAGACGAGTTGGCAAGACCGGCGGAATCACGCGATTTCGAGTTCAGCAGGATGCGCGAGGTCTCGCAGGTGCTCGCCGCGAGAATGACGACACGCGCCTTGGCGATGGCATCACGCCGCGTGACTTTGTCGATGTAATGCACCCCCGTGGCCTTGCCGCTGTCATCCAGAATGACTTCGCGCACCATCGCGTCGGTGATGATGTCGAGATTGCCCGTGGCGAGCGCAGGCGGCAGCAGCACGGTCGTGCTTTGGAAGTTCGCACGGATGCTACAGCCGCGCACGCAATGGGTGGCCCAGAAGCAGGCGGCGCGGGACATCATGTCCTTGCCCAAAATCTCCTGCGCCTTCGGATTGTTCGGAAACAGCGTCTTCGGCAGGTTCTTCCAGTCCAGCGGCTGGCTCAAAACGGCGCGATGGGCGGCCACGACCGGCACACCGAGTTTTCGTCCTGCCTTCTTCGCGAGCAATTCGCCCACACGTGGCTTCGGCGGCGGCAACAGCACTCCGGGTGATGAATTGGGCGCATTGGCGATGCCGTCGTTCTCACCATAGACACCGATCAACTGCTCCACGCGGTCATACCACGGCGCGATGTCGGCGTAGCTCATCGGCCAATCGACACCCAGACCATCACGCGACTTCGGTTTGAAGTCGAACTCGCCAAACCGAAGTGAAATACGCCCCCAATGATTCGTGCGTCCGCCCAACATGCGCGCACGCCACCACCAGAAGTCACCTTCCGTGCCCGGCTTGTTCGTGTAGGGCTCGCCCGGCACCTGCCAGCCGCCGATGTTCGAATCGTAGAAGCCGAAATAGCGATCCGGAGTCGGTGCGCCGCGCAGTGGAGCCATCTCCGGTGTGTTGAACATCGGCGTCTCCTTCACCGGCTCGTAATTGCGCCCCGCCTCGACCATGAGCACCTTCACGCCGTTCAAGGCGAGAATCATCGCCGCCATGCCGCCACCGGCGCCCGATCCGACGACGATCACATCATATTGAGGCTGTGTTTTGCGTTCGGTGAGGACAGGCATTGGGGGCGAAGAGTCAGAACTCGCCGCGGAAGATGCAGCGGGCGTTCGGCGTCTCGTGCAGGACGATCTCGCAGAGGCCGGGGAGTTGTGGCGCAAGCTTCTTCCAGAGCCAGGCGCACATGTTTTCGATGGTGGGGTTTTCCAGGCCCTCGATCTCATTCAAATAGGAATGATCGAGGAGGTCCATGATCGGCTTCATCGCCTTCGAGATTTCAGCGTGATCATAAACCCAGCCGATGTGCGGATTGACCTCGCCTTCGATGGCGATCTCGAGTTTGAAGGAGTGGCCGTGCATCTTGGTGCACTTGTGGTCGCAGGGGAGGTTCGGCAGCGTCTGGGCGGCCTCGAAGCGGAAGTCTTTGATGATGCGTGCGCGCATGTCAGTTGGTTTTGACACCGGGTTGGTGCGGAGGGAGGAGGGTGAGGTTGAGGCGATGAAGCAGGCCGTCAAACGGCGTGCTGTTCGGGAACTTCGCGGCCTTCAAGATGCCGAAACTTTGACCGGCCGCGATGCCTGATTTCGGTTCCTGCGGAAATCCTTGATCGAATGAAGCCACGCCAAGCGCCTCGCTGTGCCCGGGCACCGCAATGGTGATCACTCCACCGGTGTCGATCTGTGCACGGATGTTGACGCGGCCCTTTTCGAGCGCGGCACCGCTGATGGTTGTGTCCTTGCCGTTGGCAAACACCGTCAGCGTGGGCTGGGAGGCCACCAGATGCAGCGTGTAACCTGACTGCGCATCCCCCTGCGCCAGCAGCGTGCTGTCCTGATCGACCTGAGGATCGAAATCGAAGGCCGCATCGATGAAAACCCCTCTGCCCTGAAGTTTCGGGGCCTCGGTGGCGCTGAGTTCATCGCCGATCTTGAG
Source organism: Prosthecobacter sp. (assembly GCA_035438165.1). Taxonomy (GTDB): domain Bacteria; phylum Verrucomicrobiota; class Verrucomicrobiia; order Verrucomicrobiales; family Verrucomicrobiaceae; genus Prosthecobacter. The sequence goes on along the minus strand of DAORHS010000528.1, from coordinate 1,246 downwards.
CACCAGATCGACCGAGCCCGAGGGGCTGGGGGCGCCGACGATTTCAGCGGCCGGACGCACCGCGCTTTTGAATTCCTTCGGAAAAAAGGCCGCCAACGAGGTCTTCAGTGCCGCATGCTCAGGCTTGGCCGCCAGGTTGGTCCATTCGTGGGGATCATTCTGGTGGTCGTAGAGTTCCTCACTGCCATCCGCATAACGGATGTAGCGCCAGCGTTCGTCACGCGCGGCGTAACCCGCGTTTTTGCCACCGCTCATGCAGGTGACGGCCGGCTTGTCGCGTTTGACCGTCGGATCGAGCAGCAGCGGCTTAAGGCTGGCGCCGTCGAGATGCTCCGGCAGCGGCACTTTCGTAAGATCGCAGAGCGTGGGATACAAATCAATGAGTGCGACAGGCTGCGAGGAGGCGCTGTCGGGTTGAGTGACCTCAGGGACGTAGATCGTGAGCGGAATGCGCGTGGTCGGCTCCCACAACTTGCCTTTGTGCCACATCTGCTTCTCGCCGAGATACCAGCCGTGATCGGAGGTGAAGACGATGATGGTGTTCTTCGCGTTCGGCCCCTTTTCCAGCCCATCGAGAATGCGGCCGAGCATCGCATCGCAAAACGCCACGTTGGCGAGGTAGGCGCGCACGGCGTCCTTCCAGAGGTTCTTTTCGACGATCTTTTGATGATAGCCGTCCTTGAGATGCGTCTTCACGACTGCCGGCACGTCATCGAGATCATCCGCCTTTACTTCCGGCAGCTTGATCGAATCCAGCGGCAGCGCATCGAAGTACTTCTGCGGCACATACCACGGTGAATGCGGGCGGTACAATCCGAGAGCGAGGAAGAAGGGCTGCTTCGATTTTTTGGCGAGGAAGTCGGCGGCGAAGGCGGCGATCTGACCGTCATCCGTCTTTTCATCCTCCACCGGAATGCCGCCCCAGTCCCAGTGCCAGATGTCAAGGCCGTTGAAGTTCTGACCGGTGTGCACGGGAAGATCCGGAATCTGCACGCCAGGCTGCGGAAAGCGCTGATCCCACGCCGCATCCTGCTCAAACCCACGACGTCCGCCATGCCATCCGGCCAGACGACCTTCGGGTCCACCGTGATTGGCATGGAAGACCTTTCCCGCCGCCACCGTCGTGTAGCCCCGCGCCTTGAAATGCTCCGGAAGCGTCGGTTTGCCAGCCACCTGCACGCTGCGCCGCCAGTCCTGCTCATTGCCAAAGACGCCGCTCGACGACGGCAGCATGCCGGTGAGCAGC
>DAORHS010000527.1:0-4023 GCA_035438165.1 Prosthecobacter sp. | reverse complement strand
GATGGCCGGAGGATTGCAGGCGGTGATTGCTGATCTCACCCTCGACCCACACGCTGCCGATGTGCCCCTCCAGCACCTCGCGGATCTCGCGCGTGAGCTGGGTGACGGAGAGAACGTCAGGTTCGTCGGGCATGCCGTCGTCCTTTGACCCAAAAGCGGGCAAAGTCCAGCCAACAGCGCTAGAACACAAGGCTCCAAAGCCAGCTCACAATGCCGGAAGCTACCGACCACCAGCAACGCGCCACCTCAGCGAAGCCGAGGCCCGGCGACGGCGATGCCGCCAGGAACAAGGCGATCAGCAGGAAGGCATTGATCAGGAAAATCAGCATCATCGAGAAGAACTCGCCGTTGCGCTTGAGATCCCCCTGCTCCGCCAGCACGGTTTTCACCGTGTAGGTGGCGTGGAAGCACCACGTCAGGCCGACCAAGGCGTACAAAAACCGCGTCGGCTTCAGATGCACCGTCCATTTCCAAATCGACAACGCATGAGGCTGCTGCATGTCCAGCGTCAGCCCCACGATGCCGAAAACGACCATGATGATCAGTGTGTAAAACGGGATCAAGTAGGGAGCCAGAGTGATCCAGGTGTTCGACTTGTCAGTCTCCACATAGCCTCCCTGCGCACTGACCTTCCAATCGAAGATGCGTCCGCCGAACAAGCGTGCTGTGACCAGATGGCTGAATTCGTGGCCGAACACATAGGCTGTCACCGGACGCAACCCGGACAGATAGGCCACCGCCCAAAGCACCCCGCCGAAACTGAAAAAGATGAACTCCTCGGACCGCAGGAAATCCATGCGCGTGACCGCCCGCCAGAGCATCATGATCAGCGTCACCGCCGTCACGAGGCAGGCCGGAGCCAGCACAGCCCCCCCGATCCAGCGCTTGGCGAGCAGGAGAAAGCGGTCCCGGTGAACGTCCTGCCGGTTGTTGATACCGGCGGGGCGGTTGCGGGTCTCATGGAGATGTCGGCGCAGGTTCGCGGTGGACATGGGAATAGTGAGTTATTTAACCTTTGTTAAACATCTTCACAATTCAAAATGTGAATATGTGAACAAGTTGTGCCCTCATTTCCCCCACAATCCCCAGCAAACCGCCAGGCTGGTCAGCACTCCAAAACCGATACCGATCGCCTCCCACGACTCGGGATCAGGCCTGTAGAGGCCAAAGCTCAGCAAGCGAACGGCCCATGATCCGAGATCGCCGAGCCGTTCACCCAAAAAGCTCTCCGTGAAGCGGTTCATTTGCGGAAAATGAAATACACCGCCCCGCACATGCACAGGGCGGCCCAGAGGTAGTCCCATTTCAGCGGCTGTTTCATGTAGAACAGCACGAACGGCACGAAGACCATCAGCGTGATGACCTCCTGGATGATCTTGAGCTGCGGCAGCGTCAACGCGGTGCTGCCGATGCGATTGGCCGGCACTTGCAGCATGTACTCAAAGAAGGCGATGCCCCAACTGATGAAAGCGGCGATGAACCACGGCTTCGCCTTCAAATCTCGCAAATGCGCATACCACGCGAAAGTCATGAAGACATTCGATGCCACCAACAATCCCACGGCTTTGATCACGGGCCAGTTCATAGGAGCGTACGAGAAGCCACTTTACACGCCGCCAGCGAGAGCCGAGCCACGCACGAGCAGATCAAGAAAACGCTCCTCAAACGCCTCATCACTGCTCACCTGCATGAAATCAATGCGATGGCTGGCGCACTCGCGGGCGAGATTTTCGGCGAAGGCGTCAAAGGTCTCGATGTAGCGCTGCACATCCCGTTTGGTCAGCCAGAAACGGCGGCGTTCCCCGGTCTCGACCTCGGTCAGTTCGAGTTCGCCCTCGATTTCGGGCTCTCGTTCCTCGGGGTGGACGATCTGGAGGAAATGATTCTCTCCCGGCCAGGCGGAAACGCGTGCCACAGCCTCCGTGGCGCTGTCGATCTCGTGGCCAAAGAAGTCGCTGATGACAAAGATGATGCCAAAACGCTGCTTGCTGGGACGAAACTCCTCAAAGCAGCGCTTCATGTTGGTGATGCCGTCAAACTTCAGCTTGGTGACTGCCTGGATCACCTTTTCGATGTTCCCCTGCCCCCGCAGCGGCGGAAGCTCCTGATGGATGGTGTCGCTCATCGAATACACACTCACACGCTGCTGCGCACTGAGCGCCAGATAGGCCAGCGCCACGGCAAAGCGCAATGCCTGCCGCCGCTTCTCAGGAAACGGCCTGGCCATCGACGTGCTGGTGTCCAGCAGGATGTGCAGGTTCAGCTCCTGCGTCTCCTCGTAAAGGCGGACGAAGAGCTTGTCCAGCCGCGCATACAGCCGCCAGTCGATGGCGCGGTAGTCTTCACGCGGCGTGTAATGGCGGTAGTCCTTGAACTCGCGCGTAAAACCCGTCGCCGGAGTCGATTGCGAGCCGCGCCGCATCAACTGCCGCCGTTTTCTCAAACGCAGCGCCAGGACCCGGAGCCGGTCCAGAAAGGAGGCATCGAAAAGATCTTCGCGTTCGAGGGAGTCGGGCATCTTGAGGAAGCTTCAGTCGGGCGTGTACGATCCATTCAAAATGACGAAGCCAGAATGTGGAATGACGAGTGAAGTCCGAATGATGAAGATGTTGGAGTTCGAGCATTCATTCATCATTCTGATTTCGTCATTCGTCATTCCACTCACGCCGCCATCTGCGCCGGGGTTTTGACCTGGTCGAGCAGCTTGGTAATGATGTCGTCCACTTTGATCTGCCCGGCCTCACCTTCAAAGTTCAGGATGATGCGGTGGCGGAGGGAAACGTGGGCGATGGCACGGATGTCGTCGGTGGAGACGGCGGTGGCTCCTTGGATGGCGGCCCAGACACGGGCACCGCGGATCAGCGCCTGCAGGCCGCGCGGACTGGCACCGTAGCTGACGTAGCGCTTCACCTCGGGAATCGCATCAGGCTGCTCCGGATGGCTGCTGAGCACCAGACGGGAGGCATAATGCGCCACAGGGTCAGCCACCGGCATCTGTGAGAGCTTCTGTTGAATTTCCATGAGCTGAGGTCCGTTCGTCATGTTGGCCAGCTTCGGCTCGGCAAAGCCCGTGGTGCGCCGGGAGATTTCGACCAGGGAATCGAGATCGGGGAATGGAACCTTGATCTTGAACATGAACCGGTCGAGCTGCGCCTCAGGCAGCGGATAGGTGCCCTCCATTTCCATCGGATTCTGTGTGGCAAGCACGTAAAACGGCTCCGGCAGCAGGTGACGTTCGCCGCCGGTGGTCACACAGCGCTCCTGCATCACTTCGAGCAGCGCGGCCTGTGTCTTGGGTGTGGCACGGTTGATCTCATCGACCAGCAGCAGGTTCTTGAACACCGGGCCTTTTTCATAGCGCAGGGTGCGATGGCCCTTCTCGTCCTCACCCACGATGTGCGTGCCCAGAATGTCCGCCGGCATCAAGTCGGGCGTACATTGGACACGGCCCGGCTCCAGACCGACCACCTGCGAGAGCGTGCGCACGAGGTAGGTCTTGCCAAGACCGGGAACCCCTTCGAGCAGCACATGCCCGCCGGAGAAAATGGCCACCAGCACATCACTGAGCAGCTCATCGTAGCCGACAATGGCTTTTTGCATCTCGGTTTTGAGATCGGCGAACAGCGTGCGGAAGGCGGAGTGGTCGGGCATGCCGCGATTCTCGCCAGCCGCTGTTGTTGCGCAAGGTGGTTGTCACACCAAGACCGGTTTCACTTCATTGCGCCAGGTTGCCTGGGTGTTTTCTTTGGCGGAGGAGGTTGCAACGGACCAGGAGACCGGAGAGGTGTCACAGCGACAGGTTTGGGAAGAAGGCCCGATTGGGTCTCAGGCAGAGGAGGCAGCCCCAGCGCGTCCCGTAGGAACTTGAGCGAGTTGGGTGGTGATTTTTCATTGGTGGTCAAGAAACGCCTGATTTCATCTGTGATCGATTCGACATCAGTCGGCCGCGACTCACCCAGCTTGCGAAGAAGACTCAACAGAAGCATCCCCAAGAGCGCATTGTCACGTTCCAATCGTACAATT
>DAORHS010000526.1:0-4027 GCA_035438165.1 Prosthecobacter sp. | reverse complement strand
GGTGATTGAAGATTATGCAACAGTCGCGGTGATTGCCCGTGTCCTTGGTGCTGCGCACGCGGAAGGTGAGGATGAAGTCGGCGACAGCGATGTCCTTGATGAGTGCGATGTGAAACACACTGCGAAAGGGCGGCTTGTAGTCGCTCTCGCGGCGGTTGATGCCGAAGACCGCATTGCCGTTCACCACGCGGTGCGTCCAGCTCTTCTCGTCGGTGACCTCCCAGCGGTCGAGGCCTTTCTCGAAGTCCTCGCTGAAGATGAGCGGCAGGCCGTTGATGCTCGATGGAGTTTCAGCCAGACTGACGGAGGTGAGGGCGAGCAGAAGGCAGGTGGTACGAAGAATTCGACTTGGCGTGTTCATGGCGTGGAGATCGATTTGATGTTCCTACTTGGCAGGCGGGGTGAGTTTGCAGGACTGCCAGGCGAGGAAGCGCCACTGGCCGTTTTCGAGCCGCCAGACGGCGAGGAAGGCGAGCGTGGGATCGATGTCACCATTCGGCGTGCCGATCTTGAACTTGGCGCGGCCCGTCATGAGGGCGATGCCGGGTGATGGGAAGGTGAAATTTCGCTCCTCGTAGTCCACGCTGAGGTATTTCGTGGCGCCCTTCGTGAGCACGTCGATGAACGAGGTCTTGGTGTCCACGACGCCGCTGGAATGCGAGTAGCGCAGGCCATCGGAAAAGATGGCGGCGAGTTTGTCGCGGTCGGCGGACTTCATGGCGGCCATGCGGGCGTCATCAGCCGCCTGCACGGCGGCGAGCGGCGCCTCTTCGGCGTTTAAGATGACGGTGAAAAGGCAGAGAAGGCTGAGCAGTGTTTTCATGGTAGATTCGATTGGTAATCGAATCATGGCCCGGAAGGCTTCGATTGCCAATCGAAGCTACGAAGAAGCGATTCGCCCGTGTTCAGACCTGCTTTGGTTGGATTTTCTGCGATGTATTTCTGAAAAGCCCTCAACTCGACCTCATTGCGAACAATGTGGTCATAGCTGTGCTTCTGCCAGAAATCGCCGCTTCGATTCAACAGCAGGTTCAGATCACGCGCTGCGTGCCGCTTCCGGCTTTGCAGGATGTCTTCCAACTCGTGTCCTGGCAGTGGGGTGAGCAGCAGATGAACATGATTGGGCATCACGACGAGGTCGCCGAGTTCATAGCGAGCCCCATCAAAATGTTTCCAGCCATCGAGAATGATTCGCTGGCAATGCGGATCTCGCAAAGCGCAGGAGCCATGGCCCTCGTCGAGGTAGCTGTTGAGCTTGCGATTGAAGTGTTTCAGGAACGCCCGCTGCTTCTCTGGATTGAGCTGAATGAAGCCTTTGGATCACTTTTCGACATGGATGTCATGCAAACTCAGCCAATGCAGCTTTTCTCTTTCCCACTGGTTGAGCACACGCTCGGGAATTGAATCTGCCATGCGATACGTTACAAAGTAGGTGCAGCCGTTCTGACGCCAATGCGGCATGTTGGTGAAGTAAATCCTCACCGGTTTCCGATCATGGAAAGGCTGGACGCTCATAGTAGATTCGATTGGCAATCGAATCATTCCCCAGACTGCTTCGATTGCCAATCGAAGCTACTGCGTTTTCAAATACTCGGACGGTGTCATGAAGACGACGTTCTGCGACTTCAGGAACTCGATGATTTTCGTGAAACCGTCCCAGCGCTTGTCGTCCCATTGTTCGGGATGGCCCTGCAGCACGAGCACATCCTTCTGCGCGGCGTGTTTGTCGTAGTAGGCGACGAACTTGTCCGCGTCTGGCACGAACGTCGGGTTTTCAAGGGCCATGACGCGCGGGATGCTCAGTCGCGTGAAGAATTTCGGCTTCGCGGGGCCGTAGAGCCAGATCTTCACCTCCGGCACGCCTTCCATCGCCTCATCCGTCGCGTCCGTTGTGCCGCTCCAGTGCGGTCCGAAGGCCGGCAGATTGAAGCCGAGTTTCTCCTTCGCCAGCTTCTCACCCTTCGCCAAAATCGCCCGCTGCTCCGCCGCAGTGCCTGTTTCGAATTCGCCCGTGTCACTCGCACCGCGCATCTTGTAGCCGTGCATCCACAGCTCGATCTGTCCGGCGGCCTGCACGTCCTTCAGCCACTGGAAATACATCGCATTGTCCTTCTCCAGCGATTCGGTGATGACGCCAAACGAGCCTTTGATGCCCTGCGCGATCAAATAGTTGTGCACCTTCTGCCAACGGTCCGACACCGGCTTCGTGCCGACTCGACGCGCAATGACGTCATCGAGCTTCAGCAGAATAACCTGGGGATCCGCAATGACGGTGGTCGCGAGCGCGAGGAACAGAAGAACGTGTTTCATGGGGCGGCGGTTTGTTTGAGCACGAAGTCGATCAGTTCCTGGCACTCGAAGAACGACGGGCCCACCTTGTGGCCTTCGTTGGGAATGATTTTGACGCTGATCTGACCACCACCGGCCTCGTAGCGCTCTTTGAGGAGCTTCGTGTTGTCGTCGTAGGGCACGACAACATCGGAATCGCCATGCACGGCAAACATGGGCACCTTGTTGGCGAGCAAGCCCTTCAAGTTGTCGATGGGATTGAACTCTGGGAGCTTCGCGATGAGTTCCTCTTTCTTCATTCCAAAGTCAGCCAGCGTGGCGGCTTCCGAGCGCTGAAGCGGCCAGCTCGCGAGATTACACACCGGATAGATGCCCACCCAAGCCTTCACCTTGTCCGGATTCCGAAACGCCCACGCGAGCGTCATCATGCCGCCACGGCTCTGGCCGAGCAGGATCGGCTTCTTCGAGTAACCGCGCTTCACCATCTCCTCGTAGAACAGCGTGAATTTCGCCGTGCTCGCCGGTGAGCCGCGCACCTCGCCGAGATCGAATCCCGCGAGGCTGATGCCGGCTTTCATCAGGGGTTCAAAGTAGAACTTGCGGCCAAACAGCGACACGCCCTTCAGCGTCGGTGCATACCAGAGCCACGGCTTGCCTACGGCAGGCGTTGGCGCGGCATAGACGAAGGCTTTGTTCCCGGCAATGTCGAAGATCTCGGCGGTTTTCGGCAGGTTGTCCTGTGCGGCGACGGGCAACGCCAAAACGGCGAGGCCCAAAAGCAGGTGGCGGCGTGTGAGTGAGTTCATGGGAGGAAGTTACGGGGCATCAGGCAGTGTCTTCAGCCACGCGAGATTGAAGACATAATGATTCCTGCTGCTGATGAGCTGGATGCGTCCGTCGCGGGTCTGTGTGGCGGCGAGGTAGCCGTTGTGCTCAGCGTTGGTGGGGCTGAGCGTGAACTGATTGCGGTCGATGCCGTTGACGGTGCGTGGCTGGCCGCCGGGTGTGACGAGACGTTTGTGTGACCACGTTTTGCCTTCATCAAAGGAAAGCGCGGCGAATAGGCCCGCACCGTGAAGCGTGCCGCCTTTGCAGGGGAAGTCCATGCCATTGGGCTTGCGGGCGTTTGCCGAGAGGTCGGTGAAGGAACAGAAGAGCAGCGGGCCTTCCTGCAGGCGCATGAGCACCTGGCGCTGCACGCTGCTGATCGCGGGAAACTCGGTCGGCTCGTGTGTCCAGGTGAGGCCGCCATCGCTGGAAAAGCTGGCGGGCGTTTTGAAGTCGAACTTCGACTGCTCTTCAGGCGTGTTGAGCCGGCCGAAAGTCATGAGCCGGCCGTCCTTGAGTTCGACAATCGGCGCGTGAATGCCCGCATGACGCGCAGGGCTGCCGTTGCGATGCGCGAGCTTCTTGTCAGTGATCGCGGCATAGGTCCATGTCCGTCCGCCATCCGGGCTGACGCTCAGGCTTGCGGCGGGAGTGTCGCAGGTGATGAGGAGACGTCCGTCGCGCGTGCGGATGGGCGCATTGCCCCACTCGCACACGGGCTGCACGAGTTGTGCCTTCGTCCAGGTGACTCCGTTGTTGGTGCTGGTGCGGACGATGTTCTCCAACTGACCGCGAGCGAAGTGAAACAGCGTTTGACCGCCGTCCCACCAGAGTTTCGGCGCGTGGTCGTTGATGTCGGCGCCATCCCAGAAGAGCGAGGCGGGTTCCCACTCCTTTGCGCCAAAGCGAA
>DAORHS010000525.1:0-4028 GCA_035438165.1 Prosthecobacter sp. | reverse complement strand
TGCGTTCGCAAGAATGACCTGGGCACCAAGATCGGCGTCTCCGGGCGATTCCGGTGCTGTCGCCGCGTCATCTTCCAATCCCGGAAAGTTCGTGCTCTTTTTCCCGAACAACGAGGAACCAATGCCGGCCTGCGAGGTGGCATCCGCGGCACGGGCTGGATCGTTCAGAGTCTGGCCTGCGGCGGATGAGACGCATATCATGAGCAGCGTGATCAAGATCAGCTTCTGGGAGCGTGGTGGAGGATTCATAAGTGTCGGATCGGGCGGGATGGATGTTGGAATCAGCCCCAGTGAGGCGTTTCCACAATGTGGTTCACCTCTCTGATTTTGTGCTCCGGCACCCGGATGACAACTTCTGCCGCCAGAGTGCCATGATCCGAGTATCAGTACGCTAGGAATCAAGCTATCTGTCCGGCAACCATGCGCACCTCCCACACACATGTCCTGGGATCGATCTCTTCATTCTTCCGGCTTACGGCCGGGATCCTGGTGCATGTAATCACACATCTGGACGCCCTGCGCCGCCGGACGATCATGTCGGTGACGTACAAGCAGATTTGTTTCACCGGCATCCAGGCGCTGCTACCGGCATCCTTCGCGGCGGTGGCGATCGGGTTCATCATGGAGACGCAGATGCGCAGCCTGCTGGGCAGCGGCATCGAACTGAATGTCAAAATGCTCAAGCTCGTGGTGCTGCGGGAGTTCGCCCCGCTGTTCACCTCCTTCATCGTGCTCGGGCGCAGCGGTGCGGCCATCGCCAGCGAGCTGGCGGCGATGAAGGTGCAGGGGGAAATTCGAAACCTTTATCTCATGGGCATCGACCCCGGCGAATATCTGCTCGTTCCACGTGTCGTGGGATGCGCGGTGGCAGTACCGGTGCTCACGTTCTATTTCCAGGCCATCGTGGCCGGCATGGGGCCGGCATTGGCCTCCGTGTTTGTCGAGATCGACCTCGGCCCCTACTATCAGGCGCTGTTTGCTTCGTTCACGCTTCAGGAACTGCTGATCTCCGCAGCGAAGAACGTCTGCTTCGGACTCGTGATCGCAGCCGCGGCCTGTTCCAGCGGGATCTACGTGCCGCCCAGCCGCATCTGGATTCCGCAGGCGGCGGAACTGGCTGTCATGCGTGGTTTCCTCCTCCTGCTGGCGACCGACGCTCTGTTCGCACTTCTCACCCTCTGACGACATGCCCGAAATCATTGCCAGCATGGACCAAACGAGCACGGAATCATTCCGGCACGCCAGCATGAGCCTCGAAGCAGGCGCCCTGGGCATCGTGGGCACCTCTGGCATCGATCAGGGCCGCGACTTCGTGGACACGTTGCTGGGACTGGCCCCTCCAGACAGTGGTGAGGTGCGCCTGTTCGGGCAGCCGGTTTATGAGTGGCCGGAGAGCCGGAAGCTTGCGCTTCTGGCCCGGGTGGGGCATGCGGGCGACGGTCTCATCAGCAACCTCAAGGTCTGGGAGAATCTGGCCCTGCCGGCCCTGTATCATCAAACCAACACGCCGGAGGAGGTGGAGGCGCGCCTCATCGAGGCGATTTCCCAGCTTCCCAACAAGGACGAGTGGATGCAGAAACGCCTTCCAGCCCTTCCGGACGCCCTCAGCAGCTATGGGGTGCGCATGGCGAGCCTGCTACGCAGCGCCGCCCTGCGTCCGCGCCTGCTCGTCGCTGAATTTCTGCTCGATGATCTCGAAGGAGAGGCGGTCGGACGTCTGGTGGACATGCTGACATGGATGCGCCGGAAGGATCCAGCGCTGGCCGTGCTGCTGCTGCACCTCGGGCCAAGCAATGCGGGGCATTCGACATTGCACAGCCTGCGTCCAGACTGGAGTTTGCAACTGGAGGCACCCACACCATGAAGTTTCTGCGCAACACCGATCCTCGCTTTCACCTCGTCGAAACGCGAGCCCGCTTTTTTATTTTCGGAGCGGTGGCCGGATTCATCGGGCTGGTGGCGTTCGTGATCTGGAAACAAGAGGTCTTTCGCTCCTCGCGTGTCATCAACCTCATCGCGGCCAGCAGCCAGGGCGTCCAGAAGGGCATGGCGGCGCGTCTCAGCGGCTTCCGCATCGGCAAGGTGGGGAACGTCGAACTGGAGGGTGAAAACCGCGTGCGTGTCACGCTGGAAGTCTTCAGCGAGTACGCGCATTTTCTGCGCGCCGATTCCATGGCAAGCATCGCCAGTGAAAGTCTCATCGGCGACCGTTTCATCGACATCACCGCCGGCAGCGCGGGCGCGGCGGAGCTCAAAGAAGGCGTCACCCTGCCGCTCGCGCCTGAAAAGTCGATCAGCACGCTCATGGAGAGCCTCAAGGATGAAATACGGCCCGCCGTGATCGACACGCGCGAGATCATCTCCTTTCTCAATGACCCGAAGGGCGACTTCAAAGTCACGCTGACCAATCTCCGCGTCACCACCGACGCATTGAAGACGGAGATGCCGCAGATCATGAAAGACGCGCAGGTGGCCGTGCATCAGGGAAGCAATCTTTTCTCCCAGCTCAACCAACGCGATGCCGAGCTTTGGAAATCGCTGGCCTACTTCGAGCAATTTTCCAAAAACCTGAGTGATGACATCGCACCGGTCATCACCAAACTGACTGACGCCATCACCACGATCCAGACCGCCGCGACGAAACTCGACCGCACCTTCACGGAAGCGGGCCCCGAAATTCCCAGGCTCCTGCGCAAAGGCACCGACACGCTGCGCAGCGCTGACGAAGTGCTGACCTCAATCAAGGGGCTGTGGCCGGTGAGCCAGGGCGTGCCGAAGAAAAGAGAAAACCTCCTCCGCCTGCCGAATGAGCCCTGACTCCAGCGTCCTGAACAGGATAGTGCTCGCAGCGCTCGCATTGAGCGCCATGACCGGCTGCTATTCGCCGGCCAAACCACTGCCACCGGCGCTCAACGAGGCGATTTCATGGTCGGCAGAGGCCGAGGCGGCCTTCCGGGACGGTCGCCACGCCGCCGCGCAGCAAGGCTACAAAAACGCGCTCGATCTGCACATCGCCGCAGGCAACATCCCCGGCGTCGTCCGCAATCTCGTCAACCTCGCCGTGGTGCAGCACACGTCCGGGCAAAATGCCGCCGCACGGCAGAGTCTCACGGCTCTCGACCGGCATCTGACGGCCAATCACTCATCCTTGCGTCTGGATTCAGAAACCCGTGCCCTGGTCGCCGAAGCCGGATGGTTGAAGGCGCACATGTGCATCGATGAAGGCCGCCTCACCGAGGCACAGAAGGAAATCGACCGCCTGGGCAGCTCTTCAGGCAATGCCCGATTGCTGAACCTGCGTGCGCGTCTTCTTCTGGCACAAAAACAACCCGCCGGAGCGCTTGCCTCCGCCCGCAAGGCCTGGGGCGTGGCCAAAGGTGATGCCTCGGAACTAGGCGACGCTGCGCGGTATCAGGCGCGGGCTCTGGAACAGCTCGGTCAGGCATCCGAGGCCGCACGTTGGTATCAAACCGCCGTCCCGATCGATCAAAACGCGTTCCGCACCCACCTCGTGGCCGATGACTGGCTGGGGCTGGCACGCACGACACACCAAACCGGCTCGACTGAGCAGGCGCGTCATTTTGCCCGGCTGGCCTTGGACGCTGCGAAACGCGCCGGAGACTCCTCGCGACAGCGCGAGGCCCAAACTCTCCTGCGTACTCCGTAACGGCATTTTCCCAATGGCCACCGCCGACCATTCCGCGTCCTCCGCGAAAACATCACGGACCGAGGCCTTTGAAGGACGACTGGTTCCCATGCTCGTCCTCGCGGCCGCCTGTGTACTGGGTCTTCTTCACGCGGTGCCCGCCACACGCAGCCTCCTCTTGGAACAGGAGCGCCTCATCCTTGATGGATTTCATCAAACGGGCACCAAAACGCCCGAACGCTCCGATGTGATGGTTTTGGGCATTGATGACGCCAGCCTCACCCTGGAGACGGCCTGGCCTGAGGACATCACCGCATCCCCGGCTCTCCAGGCGATGCAAAAACAGTGGCCCTGGCCGCGCCGGACCTGGGCACATGTGCTG
>DAORHS010000524.1:0-4039 GCA_035438165.1 Prosthecobacter sp. | reverse complement strand
CCTGCGAAGGTGAAAAGCATGATCCTCATGTGGACCTGGGCGCGGCAGGACCGCTTCGGCCTCTACACCTGGCAGCACCTCATGAAGTGCAAGGCCACCATGCGCCCGGAGGACTTCATGCACTACGTGCAGATGCTCATCTTCACCAAGCCCTGGTTCGACAACGACGACTGCTGGAGCAACATGCAGCAGGGCCTCAAGGACGCCGCCACCAATGCCGCGCCGCAGCCCCTGCATGCGATGGAGGCCCAAAGCGCCGCCGCCATCACCCACAACACGCTCAACGAGCTCAAGAACGTGAAGTGCCCCACCCTCGTCATCGGCGGCAAGAACGACGCCTTCACCCCGAAATGGATGGGCGAGGAAGTCGCCGCCGCCATCCCCGGCGCCGACCTTCACCTCTACGACAACGCCGGCCACGCCTTCCACTGGGAGCAGCTCGCCGACTTCAATCCGCGCACGACCGAGTGGCTGTTGAAGCACTAATCCCCTGAAGCGCACAAGCGCAACACGAGACGGGCATGCAGCGTTTAGCCTGCATGCCCGTTTTGCGTTCCAGCCCTTTCCTTCTGCTTGTTGCAAGCCTTCACGCCGCGCCCGTCGATTTCGTCCGCGACGTGCAGCCGCTCTTTGCCGAGCACTGTCTCGAATGCCACGGCCCGGATGATTCCAAAGGCGGACTCGTGCTCACCAGCCGCGAACTCGCTCTCAAGGAACTGAAAAGCGGCGCACATGCCTTCATTCCCGGCAAACCGGATCAGAGCGAGTTGATCGCCCGCCTCACCTCGGACGATCCCGAGGAGCAGATGCCGCCGCCGAAACACCGCGCCAAGCATCCGCTCAAAGCGCGGGACATCGACGTGCTGCGCCAATGGATCATGGAAGGCGCAAAGTTTGAAGCGCATTGGGCCTACAAACCGGTCACGCGGCCCAATCTGCCTGAAGTTTTAACAGGAGGTACCAAAGAGAACGGAGTCTCAAACTCTGAATCTCCGTTGCCTTCGTTATCTTCTGTGAACCATCCGGTGGATCGCTTCATCCGCGCCAAGCTCGCCGAGAAAGGCATCCCGTCCTCTCCCGAAGCCGATCCGATCACGCTCATCAAACGCGCCTGCTACGATCTGCTGGGTCTTCCGCCGTCGCTGGCAGACTTGTCCGAGGTGTCCGACTGGTCTGACCAAAAATACGAAGCCCTCCTCGACCGTCTCCTCGCCTCCGAACGCTTCGGCGAGCGCTGGGGCCGCCACTGGCTGGACATGGCGCGCTACGCCGACAGCGACGGCTATGAAAAGGACCGTCCGCGCCCCGATGCGTGGCGCTACCGCGACTGGGTGATCCGCGCCATCAACGACGACCTGCCCTTCGATCAATTCACCATTGAGCAGCTCGCCGGAGATTTGCTTCCTGATGCGACTCCCGAGCAGATCGTCGCCACCGCGTTCAACCGCCAGACACTCACCAACACCGAAGGCGGCACCGATCAAGAGCAGTTCCGCATCGAGGCCTGCATGGATCGCACGGAAACACTCGGCACGGTCTGGCTCGGCCTCACCGTCGGCTGCGCCCGCTGCCACACGCACAAGTACGACCAGATCACGCAGAAGGAGTACTACCAGCTCTTCGCCTACTTCAACAACGGCGACGAAGTGAACCGCCAGGTGCCCACCACACCCGAAGCCTGGAATGAATACGAAAAGAAGAACGGCGATGCCGTGAAGAAGCTCATCCCGCTGCGCAAAGCCCTCGACGCCGCCAAGGCCGAACTGCCGGTCAAACTGCCCGAGTGGGAAAAGGGCGTCAAAGAACGCCTCGCAAAGGCCGCCGCGGCCAAGGCGGTGCAGAAGTTTGAACCGCTGCCGGTTGCAAACGCCAAAGCGCTCTCCGCGAAGCTGCAGAAGCAGGCGGACGGCTCCTTCCTCGCGCAGAACAAAGCGCCAAAGACCGACACATACACGTTGGAGATCAGCGGCCATGCCAAACCCATCACCGCACTGCAAATCGAAGCTCTGCCCGATGATTCACTTCCCGCCAAAGGCCCCGGCTACAACAAGGGCGGCAACTTCGTGCTCACCAAGATCACCGCCACGCTTCAACACGGCAAAACTGCGCGGGAACTCATCCTGCACTCGCCGAAGGCCGACTTTGAGCAGAAGACCTTCACCGCCGACAAAACGCTCGACGCTGATGAGCAGACCGGCTGGGCCGGTGCCATCGGCAAAAGAAGTGCGTTCACCGTACAGTTCGCCGAACCGCTCATCCTTCAGCCGGGCGACAGGCTCACCCTGCGGCTCGACCAAAACTACAAGCAGTCCGGCCACACCATCGGCCGCTTCCGTGTTCTCGCCGCGAGTGAGGAAACCGAAGACAGCATTCTGCCCGATGCGATTCGCAAAATCCTCAGCGAGGAACCGAAACGCCGGAATCCCGTGGTGATTCAGCCGCTGTGGGAATGGATGGGGAAAATCGATCCCGAAGTCGTCGCTGCAGATCGTGCTTTGAAAGCAGCGGAAGCCAGACTGCCCAAAGAGCCCGTCATGGACGTGCGTGTCATCGCCCAGCGCACAAACAACCCGCGCCAAACGAATCTGCTGCATCGCGGCGACTTCCTGCAACCCGCCGATGAGGTCCAGCCGGCCACCTTTGCCACCCTGCCGCCGATCAAAGGCAGCACGCGACTCGATCTCGCCCGCTGGCTCGTCAGCAGGAACAATCCGCTCACGCCACGTGTCACGGTGAACCATTTCTGGTCGCGTCTGTTCGGCGAAGGCCTCGTGCGCACCGTTGCGGACTTCGGCGTGCGTGGTGAACCGCCGACGCATCCCGAACTGCTGGACTGGCTGGCCGATGAATTCATGAAGCAGGGCTGGAGCCGGAAAAAAATCCTCAAGACCCTCATGATGTCGGCCACCTACCGTCAAAGCAGCGCGATTCCCGCCAACCTGCCGCCGAAGGTGATGGAACTCGATCCGAAGAACGCGCTCCTGTGGCGTCAGAACCGCCTGCGTGTCGATGGCGAGATCGTGCGCGACCTCCACCTCGCCGCCGGCGGTCTGCTCTCCGCGAAGATCGGCGGTCCCAGCGTCTTCCCGCCGATTCCCGAAGGCGTCGATGCGCTCAGTTACGCGGGTAATTTCAAATGGACCACCAGCAAGGGAGAGGACCGCTACCGCCGCGGCATGTACACCTTCTTCAAGCGCACCGCCCCGCACCCGGACCTCACGGCCTTCGACTGCCCGGATGCCAACACGACCAACGTCAAACGCACCGTCTCCAACACCCCGCTTCAAGCGCTCACCACGCTGAATGCCGAAGCCTTTGCTGAAGCCGCCCAAGCTCTCGCGAAGCGCGTTTTGACCGATGCCACGCTCAAAGACGACGCGTCACGCCTTACGCGCGCCTTCCGTCTCTGTGTTTCACGTCCGCCGACGGAGAACGAACTCGCCGCGATGAAGAAGCTGCTCGATGAGGCGCGCTACACGTATCAAAACGGCCCCGGCGATGACGTGAAGGCCGCCATCGGCGCTCATGCCGTGCCGGGCGTTTCCGACATGGAGACCGCCGCGTGGACGGCCACGACACGCATCATCCTGAACATGGACGAGTTCATCACGCGCGAGTAGGTGCGCCGTTTTCAACGATGAACCCGAAACCGTGCTCCGTCACTTCGCGGGCGACTCGTACGGGAAGCGGCAGGTGACCACGACGCCGCGCCGGGGTTTGGCTTTGATCGAAAGCCGGGCGCCGATGAGGTTGGCGCGGTAGTCCATCACGCGCACACCGATGCCGTTGCGCTCCTTGTCTTTGAGCTTCTTGAGCCCGCTGCCATCATCCTCGATGCGCAGTTCACCTTCGGTCGGGCTGACACGCTGAAGCGAAAGACTCACCTTGGCGGGCTTGCCGTGACGCAGGGCGTTGTTGACCGCCTCCTGCGCGATGCGGAAGAGGTGCGTCTCGATGTCGTTGCTCGAAATGACGATGCCGACGTCCACCACACAGTCGCAAGGCGTGCGGAAGTTGGTGCGCACGGTTTCGGCCAGCA
>DAORHS010000523.1:0-4044 GCA_035438165.1 Prosthecobacter sp. | reverse complement strand
ATAGCGGAAAGCGCCTTGTCGGCCTTTGCCAGCTTCTGCAGCGCCTGTCGTGCGGAATCGAGGCTGTGCATGGTGAAGTTCAGCGGCGCACGGTAGTGGCCGTAGATGAGGACGTAGCGCACTTCGACGGCGCTGTAGCCGCGCTGGGCAAGGTCTTCGAGCGTGTAGAGGTTGCCGAGGCTCTTGCTCATCTTGCCGCCATCGACCATGAGGTGCGCCACATGCATCCAGTGATGCGCGAACTTGCCGTGCGTGCTGCAGCAGCTTTGCGCGATCTCGTTTTCGTGATGTGGGAAGATCAAATCCACGCCGCCGCTGTGCAGATCGAAGTCCTCGCCGAGGTATTCGAGAATCATCGCGCTGCATTCGAGGTGCCAGCCGGGTCGGCCTTCGCCCCACGGGCTGGTCCAGAAATTGGCTCCGTCTTCGGTCTTGCGGGCCTTCCAGAGGGCGAAGTCGGTGAGGGAATCCTTCGTGTACTCGTCGCTGTCGGTCGCACTGGCGGCCTCGCTGGCACCGAGGCGCAGTTCGCGGTCTTCCAGGTGGCTGAGCTTGCCGTAATCCTTGAAGGATGAGACGCGGAAATACACACTGCCGTCCGCTGCCGCGTAGGCATGGCCTCCGGCGACGAGTTTCTCGATCATCGCGATCTGGTGCGGGATGTGGGCCACCGCGCGGGGCTCGATGTGCGGCGTGAGGAGGTTCAGCGCGGCGCAGTCGGCATGAAACTTCTGCGTCCAGCCGCGGGTGAAGTCCGTGAGCGTCTGCCCGGCCTTCTGCGAGTCACGGATCGTCTTGTCGTCCACGTCGGTGATGTTGCGCACGTGCAGGGTCGGGGTGCCGGACGCCTCCACCACACGGCGCATGACGTCCTGGGCCACGAAGGTGCGGAAATTGCCGATGTGTGCCGGGCCATAGACCGTGGGGCCGCAGCAGTAGAAGCGCAGCGTCTTGCCGTCGAGCGGTGTCACTTCGCGGTCGGTGCGGGTCAGCGTGTCGTGGAGGGTCAGGGTGGGCATGCGGGCCGGGAAATTGAATGACGAATGATGAATGTCGAATGCGGAATGAGGCATTGCTTGCTCTTTGCCCGAATGAGCCTACTCTGAGTCCTTCTCCAAAACGGGGGCGTACCGGTTTCGACGGGTAGTCTTAGTTCGGAGCTGCATGCCGAGGATGATTCGTTGGCCTCGTTAATCACCGAGTCAAAAACATAAATGTGAACTCTAACGAGCTCGCTCTCGCAGCTTAAGCACTGCGACATCGTTCAGGCAATGTCTGGTAGCCTGAATGATGACACCACCAGGCTGGGCTGATGGCCGGGCGACCGGGTCACTGTCGAGATCAAACAGGACGCTGGGTGAAGAGTAGGCTGTCTCACGCCGCCTCCCACCGAGACCAAACATGAGACTGAGCATGGAGACGCTACGGGCAACGGTTATTCGGACAGGGGTTCAACTCCCCTCGCCTCCACCATTTTACCCTTCAGGAGCCGCTCGAACGAGCGCTCCTGAGGCGGTGGTGGTGGTCATGGGCCATCTTCAGAATTGCGCATGCGGCCATGAGATTTTCTGTCCAATCGCAGCGTTGTGACAACTGATACTGCCATGAGCCCGCCTGCCATCGTTCCCCATCACGAACTCCTCACCAACCGCCGTGATTTCATGCGTCGTGGTGGCGCGGGCTTCGGCGCGCTGGCCTTGTCCGCACTCATGGGTGAATCCTCGCTGATGGCCGCGCTCGGTGACTCGGGCGGCAGGCCGGGCACACCGCAGTCCGCGAAGCTCGCGCACAAGACCGGCAGGGCGAAGAGTGTGATCTTCCTCTTCATGGAGGGCGGCCCCAGCCACATCGACTTGTTTGATCCGAAGCCGCTGCTGAAGAAACTCGAAGGCCAGTCGCTTCCCGACAGCTTCGGTACCGTCATCACCGCCATGGGGGAAAGCCGCGCCCCGCTGCTCGCGGACAAACGCGAGTGGAAGCAGCATGGCCAGAGCGGCCTGTGGATCTCCGACTGGCTGCCGCACACCGCGCAGATGGCCGATGATCTCTGCGTGGTGCGCTCCTGCGTCTCGAATGGCATCAATCACGCAGGCGGTGTGTGCCAGATGAACACCGGCAGCATCTTCGGTGGCCGGCCTTCGCTCGGTGCGTGGGTCAACTACGGCCTCGGCACCGAAAACCGCAATCTGCCCGCGTTCGTCGTCATCAAGGACACTGAAACGCAGGTTGTGAACGGCGTGCGCAACTGGGGCTCCGGCTTCATGCCTGCCACCTATCAAGGCGTTGAGTTCGAAGGCGGCGTCACGCCGATCGACAACCTCGCCACGCCGAAGGGCATCAGTCCGGCGCGCCAGAAGGGCAAACTCGGCTTCCTCAACCAGATGAACCGCGACTTCGGTGCCTCCCGCACTGACAATACCGAACTCGACGCCCGCATCCGTGCCTACGAGCTGGCCTTTCGCATGCAGGCCGAGGCCCCTGAAGCCGTCGATCTGCGCGGCGAGTCGGAGGCCGTCAAGAAACTCTACGGCATCGACGATCCGAAGACCGAGGTCATGGGCCGCAACTGCCTCCTGGCGCGCCGTCTCGTCGAGCGTGGTGTCCGTTTCGTGCAGCTCTACCACGGCAGCGGCAGCAAGTGGGACGCCCACGACAAGATCGAGGCTAACCACACCAAGTACTGCGGTGAGCAGGACAAACCCGTCGCCGGCCTCTTGCGCGATCTTAAATCCCGCGGCCTGCTCGACGAAACGCTCGTCATCTGGGGCGGGGAATTCGGCCGCACGCCGATGAGTGAGAAAGGCGACGGCCGCGACCACAATCCGACCGGCTTCACCATGTGGATGGCGGGCGGCGGCGTCAAAGCCGGCACCACCATTGGCAACACCGACGATCTCGGCCTCCGCGCCGTCGAGGACAAGCTCCACGTCCACGATCTCCATGCCACCATCCTGCATTTGATGGGCATCGACCACACGCGCCTCGTTTACACCCACAAAGGCCGTCCGGAGCGCATCGACATGAACGAGGGGAATCCGTACACTCAGATTCGCGCGTAGGTTGGCCTGCCTTCCTCTTGCGACTTGCGCAGGACATGGCACTTCATCAGGCGCATGGAAAAAACTTGGGATGTCATCATCATCGGCGGCGGTCCGGCTGGATCGACCGCCGCCACGACGCTGCGTCAGGCGGGCCGCCGCGTCCTGGTGCTCGAAAAGGAAAAGTTTCCGCGCTTCCACATCGGCGAGTCCCTGCTGCCCTACAACCGGCCCATCTTCAACGATCTGGGCGTCTGGGAGAAAATTCAGGCCGCCGGTTTCATGGTGAAACGCGGCGCTCAGTTCTGGATGGGCGATGGTTCACGACATAATCGCCTGAATTTCGCGAATGGCTCCTTCACCGAGTTCCCCGAGTCCATCCAGGTCGAGCGGGCCAAATTCGACGACATCCTGCTGCGCCACGCCGAGGAACTCGGTGCTGAGGTGCTCGAAGAAACGCTCGTCACCGGCCATCAGATCGAAGCGGACCACGTGACCGTCAGCTACCAGGCCAAAGATGGCTCCAAGCACGAGGCACGCGCCGCTTTCCTCATCGACGCCAGCGGCCTGACCAATTTCACCGCGAACCGCGAGAAGCTGCGCGACTACTACCCCGGCCACAGAAAAATATCCATCTTCGGCCATTACTCCGGCGTGCAGATGCCCGCTGGCGAGGAGACCGGTGACATCATCATCGTGCGCCGGGAGAACTCCTGGTTCTGGATGATCCCCCTGTCGGCTGACAAAACCAGCGTGGGCCTGGTGCTCGATCAGGCGGACTACAAAGCGCTCAAACAAGACCCGCAGGCCGTGTTTGACGCCGCCGTGCAGACCACCAGGGCCGTGGCCGACCGCATGACCGCCGCCAAGGCCCTCTCACAGGGCCATGTGCTCACCGATTTCTCGTACACCAATCGCAAGCTCGTTTCCGACCGCGTGGTGCGTGTGGGAGATGCCTCCGGCTTCATCGATCCGGTTTTTTCCAGTGGTGTCATGCTGGCCATGC
>DAORHS010000522.1:0-4048 GCA_035438165.1 Prosthecobacter sp. | reverse complement strand
AGCATGATCTTGCGCTCGATCTGCACGCTGTCCTTGTCGATGCGGGCGACGACATCCACGTCGGATTCGAGGCGTGGTTTCGACGTGCGCAGTACCAGCTTCGGCTGATCGACGCCGAGCTGGAACTCAAACGTGTCCTGCTGCGTCTGCTTCGCGCCCGCGAGGTCGAGAAAATCGAGGTCGGAAGCGAGGCGGAGCTGCGCCTGGGCACGCAAAGGAGGATTCAGGGCGATCACCGGCAGTACGCCAGCCTCTGCAGCGGATGCGATTGTTCGTTGGAGTTTGATGGTGATGTCATGCATGCCGCCGTCGCGTTCCAAGGTGATACGCAGCAGCTTTCCTGACTGCTGCCAGTCTCGCACGGCGACGCCTGTGACTTCCGTGACCTGCGTTTCCTTCCCGGTGACCTCCAGCGTAACCACGGCCTCACGTGCATCGGTCGCTTGAAGCCGCAGCCCGAACGTGGTGAGCGATTCGACGTTCGATTCGGTCACCGCAAATATCACCTGTGCCATTTCTGAAAGCCGTACGGATTGCGGAACGACCTGCGGCGGAGATTCAACCCAGCGCACACGGAAGGCGCGCGGCACGCCGCGTTTGATGCTCGACTCGTTGTCATCGTAGCCGCGATGATCGAAGGCGACCTTGATTGTGTTTTCGCTGCGCTCGTGCGCTGAACCGGCGAGCAAACGCACGTCCGCAGGCAGTTCCAGATTCAACATGCCGCCAAACGGCACGTCGGGTACCTCAAGTGTATGTTCACCCGCCCGCAGACGCAGATGAATCGGCACCGCAGCATCGAAACGCAGCTTCGCGCCGCCCGGACCTTTGGCGAACACGATCAACTCGCGGTCTTTCGCATCCTTCTCGACGTAGGCCAGCACGCTGCCTTCGGAGGTCACGCGGCTCATCGCAAACGGCCACGGGATCTTCGTGCTGAGCCAGTCCTTCGACGGCAGATGCAGCGTGAGTTCTCCCTGCAACGTCACACTCGCCGCGGCGGGCTCCGCCTTGCCGGTGAGCGTTAAGCCTTCGATGGCGATGAGCTTCGGCGGCGCGGCTTTGGGATCGTCCTCGGGCTTGATTTTGCCCGCGTCGCGAATCAGCGCGTCGTACTGCTCCGGCGAGAGCATGACGGCGTTCGGCTGTGCCTTGAGCACCGTGTCGAGGTTCTTCGTCGGCACCCAGAGCTCCTGGCGCGTCGGCTCCGCCGCATGCGAGGCCATGACAGCCGAGCAAAGCGAGACAGCCAGCACCGCGAAGCGTGTGCTGCTCCGAAGGAGTGAGTGAAGCGAAGCCAATGCAGAATGCAGAATGACGAATGCCACACGATCCCGCAGGGATTGCAGAAGGTAGCCAGGGGTCGAACGACCCCTGGATGACGAACGAGGATACGATTCTCCCAAAGGCGCATCCCGGAGGGATGCTAGCACGGTTGTTTGACCCAGCGTTGACGTGGAGACCTCGCACGGCGCTAGCATCCCTTCGGGATGCGTCCTTGACTCGTGATGTGCGCGTTTTGTTTCCAGGGGCGGCACTCGCTGCGCGAGCTGGCCCCTGGCTACCTTCTTTGATCCCTCCGGGATCATGATTTTAATGCCGACGGTTCGTCGGCGCTCCATGGAATGAATCGTCTTCATCTCACTCGGCGGTTGGAGTTGCGGAGGCGGATTTGGCGGCACGTTTCATCTGCCATTGCTTCCATCGATCACACAACCATCGCCACACGCGCAAACCCACACCCAGCGCGCTACGACCGAGCCAGATGAACATGACGATCATCGCCGCCAGCATGGCGCTGAGCAGCACGGGGACATTCGCGGCGCTCCACAATCCGGTGAGAAGCATCGCGCCGAGGCCGAAGATGGCGAGGTAGCGCAGTTTGTCGGTGGGACTGCCATTCCAGACGCGGATGCCGGCCACGAGCGAGATCAGGAAGGCCAGCGCCTGATAGAAGAACGTGACGCGCCTGCCCCGGAAGCCGACGCCGATTTCCGCCGGTGGGCCGAGGCGATGCAGCACCTCGCGATGGCCCTGCTGCTGGACTTGGAAGCCGTAGAGCGTGCGTACATCGCCCGCGACGGCGGGCACCTGGCTCCAGTGGGATTGATCGAGCGTGTCGAGCTGCGGGCCAAAGGCAGGCAACAGCGTGTTCACGAGGCTTTGCATCGTCTGCCAGGAGCGGTTTCTCGATTCGGGCGTCAGCGGGCTGTCGAAGTCGGTGTAGTGCCAGCCTTCCGGCAGAAACACGGTGTGCCGCGTTTCCATGATACCGACATCGGCCACTTGCGGCGCGGTGACGGCGATGCTGCCCCACCAGCCGAGCTTTTGCCCCGGATTCGGGCTCGGCGATTCAAACACGAAGCGCACCGGAAATGCCACGCGCGCGGCATCGCCGCTGGGCAGGCGCACGAGCATGTCCTCGCTGCCTTCGCGCCGCATCGGCTGCTGCGCCTCGCGATTCACGAACACATCCGACTGCAAGCGCGATCCCTTCGGCAGGCTCACGACGAGGAACTGCAGGTCGTTGTTCTTCACCCAGTAGATCACTTCGGTGGTCTGCGCCTTGTCGGTGGCGACGGCGGTGATGAGATCCGCGTGTGTGATCACGGCCTGCGGCACGGCGATGAAGCTGTTCTTCGCGAGTTCGACGCTGAGCTTGATCGGCAGCGAGCGGTACTTGTAGGCGAGGAAGACGCCGGGCCGCTGCAATTCGCCGCGCAGCTCACGCGCGTCGATTTCTTCGAGCGTTTCAGGCTCGGACTTGCGGATTTCGAGACTGTCGGCCTTCACCACGGCCACCTGGCCGATTTCCTGAAACGCGCCGGGCACATGCACGTGCAGCAGGTCCATCTTACCGGTCTTCCCGGCTTCGAGAGCGATGGGACGTTCCAAATTCAAGCTCAACGAAAACGCCCCCTGCCGCTCGCTGCGCAGCACGACCTCCCACAGCGCGTAGTTGTCCGCATCGGGCAGTGTGACCGGCTGCGCGGGTTTGTACTCCTTGTTGATCTCCTTCACCTGCGGATCGACGAAGCGAATCTCTCCCGCGACCTCTTTCGGTACGGCGAGCACGAAACGATCCGTGGCCGCGTAGGCGACATCAAACGCGAGCGTCCAGGTGTGGCGGGTCGATTGCTCCTTCACCTCGACCAGTGTCAAAACTTCCATGCTGACCTGCGAACTGCGGCTTTTCAGGCTCAAGATGGCCGGTTTGGTTGCGTCACGGTAGCGGAAGGCCAGTTCGGTTGCATTGGCCTCCTGCTGCTGTCCGGAGGCAATGGCGCTCACGTCTTCCTGTTGGAAGTCGCCGAGTTCCTTGGTGTTGGGCTCCAGGCTCGAATGAATCGTCGCGCCGACGAGCGCCTCATGTCGCGTGACGTTTTGCGGCGTGAACACCGGCAGGATGACATCGTCCGTGGCCACCTTGCGCGTCTGACGCGCCGTGAGGTTCACTTTGAAATCACCGGCGGTTTGCTTCGGCAGCTTGATGACCACGTCGGCGCCTTCGAGGTTCCAGGAGTCGATGGGACCCTTCACATCGGTCACGGTCCAACCTGCGGGCGGCGTGAGGCGCGCTTCGAAGATGCCGACGCGACGCACCTGATAATTCAGCTCCGCGGTCAGCGTGGCGACATCGCGTTTCACCGTCAGGCGCGTGAGGCTGTTCACCTCGACCTGCGGCTTTGCCTCGGCGACATCGAGCGTGAGCTTGTACGGCTGGCGCAAAATGCGGAAGGTGCCGACGCCCGCGTTGCCACCGGCCTGCGTGCGTGCGGCGGAGGTCAGCGTCTTCGGCGTCACATCGAGCTGTGACTCCGCATTCACCACCGCCTCGCCATGCGCCTGCGCCGCGCCGCCGACTCCGATGTCGGGCACGTTCACCTCGGCGGGAAGTTTCGCCACGTGGCCTTCGAGCTGGAGTTTGAGCGCGTAGTCATCACGCAGCGGCTTCTCGGGCAGAATGATCAGCGTTTTGCGGCCTGCGGCGGCGGGTTCGATCTTCCACTCTTTGATGCCCGCGCCGGTGACGCCGAGGATTTCCTGG
>DAORHS010000521.1:0-4054 GCA_035438165.1 Prosthecobacter sp. | reverse complement strand
GTGCGCCATGCGTTCAAGCTCGTGAATGGCAGGGCGCCGTCCGAATCCGATGTGCAGCAGAGCGTGGAGTTTGTGCAGGCTCAAACCGAATTCTACCAGGCGAATCCCACGCCGCTCGAAGTGGAGCTCGGCGCGCCGTCCAAAACGCCCGGAGACCCCGCCTTCCTCGGCCTCACCGCCCTCTGCCATGCCCTGCTGAGCAGCAATGCGCTGCTGTATGTGGATTGAGGGAACGTTTCGGATCAGGCGACAGCGGGCGGGAGGCGCCGATGACACGACAGAGGGTATTCGAGCCATTGCCTGCATCCGTCATGGTCAGTGCTCGCTGGGTTGGCGATCATCTGAACGAATGACGCTGACCCGAACATCCTTTGGAAATCCCCAGAATTGGGTGTCGCCAAAATCGCCAGTGTTGGTGCTGTCATGATTGGAGTACAGCCGGTGCTTGCCGGTTGGGATCTGCCTTGCCATTCATCAAGGCGAACGTGGAGTGGCACCGCAGATTCGATCTCTATCCACGACTCTTTCCCCGCCCCAAGAAAGTCCGGCTGCCACTTTCCTGTCGCTGTCGCCTTCTCAATCGGCAATCCATGATTCGCAAATTGCCATCCTATGAGATCGGACCGTCGATTCGACAAACACAACCGCCACGGATAGGGCACCCACCGCGAGAACCGTCGTGATGCGTTTCAATCGCATATGGATGTTGCCACAGCAATCCAAGTTCAGCGACCCGGCATCGAGACCGGGGATTGAAACCACGGAGCGATAGCCGTGCAGTGGTTCATTCCAGCAGAGCTGATGGGTAGAGGCGTTTGAGTTTGATGCGGGCATTCTTGGTGGTGAAGCGCCAGCCGGTGCCGTAGTGCTGCGCGTTGCGCTGGTCCGCCGTTAACGTCGGATCAGCATCATGCCAGCGATTAAACGGTCATCGTGGTCCCTCCGCCGCGTGTTTGAGGAAATTCGAATGCGGCGGATTCTGCGTCCTACCAGGCGGGCTCAGCGTGGAGGGCGTCGGTGAGACCGAGTGTCGGAGCAGAGACGGGCCGAACGCGGGTGGTGACCGGCTTCGCGAAGTTCTGGCAGGCGGAGCGAATGGCGGGGATCACATCGACATTTTGACAGCGGATAAGGAGTGCGCGGCGCTGGGGTAGCCCGTGCAGGTAGATGACGCCGCCATCGTGCTGCTGGACGATCTCCAGGCAGTCGCCACTGCCAGAACGGCGGCCAAGCTCGGAGGCCGCAGAGAGCGTGGCATGAGCGAGCACAAGGATGGCGGCGGTCGGTGGTTCGGCGTCGCCTGCGCAGTCGAGGAGACGGCCGGCGTCATCGGTGATGGCGGCTTGTTGTACGCCGAAAAGAGAGGCGAGTGTTTGGAGGTCGGAGTTCATGGAGAGCCGGCAGGTGGAGAATTCGGTCAGGCGGCCAAAGCGTGGGTGGGAAGTTCGTTGGGCGTGGCTGAAGTGCTGTCCTCGGGGGCGGTGCGGAGGCGGAACTGATGGAGTACGGCCTGGGAGATGGCGTTGAGCGTGGCGAGGACGTTGCGTCCGGTGCGGGCGTCGGATTCGAAGCTGAGGAAGGGGACGGGACGGTTGTTGAAGAGATATTCGAGATACTCCACGGGTGCGGCGTTCGGCAGGTCACGCTTGTTGTATTGCATGACGATGGGAAGGCGGTCGAGCGAGCTGCCGTTCATGCGCAGGTTGGCTTCGAGGCTTTGCAGGGACTGCAAGTTGTCACGCTGGCGGTCCATCTGCGAATCCGCGACGAAGACGACGCCGTCGGCCTGGCGCAGCACGAGCTGCAGCGTGGCGTTGTAGGTGACCTGGCCGGGGACGGTGTAGAGGTGGAAGGTGGTCTTGTAGCCGGGGAGGGCGTCGGCTTCGACGGCGAGGAAATCGAAGAACAGAGTGCGGTCCTGCGCGGTGGAGAGCGAGACGAGGTCGCTGCAGCCGTTGGGATCGAGCTTGGCGTGGATCTGCTGGAGATTGGAGGTCTTGCCGCTGAGCGGCGTGCCGCAATAGACGATCTTGAAGCTGACGGTGTGGTCGTCGTGATTGATGCTGGGCATGGCGGCAGGAGGTGGGCGGCGTGATCAGCCGAGCATGCGGGAGAGTTCGCGTGCGATGAGGGTGATCTTGTCACGCAGGCCGTTGGAGGGGGCTTCGTCGTGCAGCACACCGATGATGGTTTCGCCGGGAAAGCAGAAGGTGAGCAGGCGACCGCCGGCATTGAGAGTGAAGGTTTCCGCACCTTCGATGCCGATCAACGGGGCGAGACCGCGCAACTGACGCGCGATGTCCGGCGCCTGGCGCTGGAACTCAGCGGCGTCAGGCTTCGCTGAATTGGCGTGGCTGAGCACATGCGAGCCATGCAGGCAGACACAGGCACTGAGACCATGCTGCAAGGCCAGGAGTTCGACGACTCGCGGGGCGGAGAGATTTTCTTCGGTGCCAAGCAGCGCACGCAGCAGGAGCTGGTCGGTCTGTGTGTCGAGCGGAGCGAGTCCGAGGAAGGAATGCTTCACTGCGGCCATCTTTGCGGGTGGTGACGCCTGGGCTGCCGGTGCGGGAGATGGAGAAGGACTGGGTTCCGGTTTCGGCTGAGGCTGCAACAGAGGTTGCGATGACGGCTGGGCAAACAGCGGTGTGCTGGTGGGAGACTGGGTGCTGAACAGGCCGCGTGTGGCGGGCTTGTGAGCCGGTGCAGGTGACGCGAACGATGGGATTTCCTCCAAGGCGGGCGCAAAGGATGGCGTGGGCTGAAAGGGAGCGGGTGCGGCGGGAATGTCCGCAAAAGACTTGATCTCGGGCGCAGGCGAGAAGGTGCCGGCGAACGGAGGGGAGGCGGGAGACTGGCCCAACAACTGGGCGCTGCTGAGGCCGGTTTCAGCGGGAACTTTGGACTGCAGCGAACCCGTGGATGACGAGGCAAACGGATCGAAAGGCTTGGTCATCGGCACCAACGGTGAGGAAGGCTGGGCGGCAGCGGGGGCGGCCTGGGCTCCAAAGGGCTGAAATGTCCCCGTCATCGGCTGAATGGGCGTTGATGGCGGAGCGGGCTGGGCTGCGGCGGAAAAGAGCGATGATGAAACCGGGGACGGTTGAGGCCGTGGAGGCTCCACAGCCGCCGGAGGAGTGAAAGCGAAGGGAGAGGGGGCTTCGGCTGACGGAGCAGAACCGAAGGCTGGAGAGGGGGGCGGTGTGGTTGCAGGCTGGCTTTGAGCAAAGGGGTTCAGTGCTGCACCAGACATTGGCACAAGTGGCGAAGATGCCGCAGACTGCGCCAGAAATGCCTCTTTCGGCGCGGATGGAGAGGCAAACACCGACAGCGGGCTCTGAGGGAACTGCTGTGGCGTGCCGGGCTGTGCAGCGGGTGTTGAGAAGGACGGTGGAGGGGATGTTTCCACCCTGCTAACCTGACCCGCCGAGGCACCAGGCTGAACGACGAAAGCATTGTTCTGCGGTGCAGACGGACGTAGGGCGGATTCGACCGGGCTTGCACCGCCAAACGGCGCCTGGGGGGCGGGTGCCGCTGCCATGTTGGTCAGTGAGTGGAACACTTCATTGTGCGGCAGCTTGACCTTGAAATCCCGCTTTGCGCTGGAGAGCGTGTTGCGGAAGCCGATGTCGGAAACGCCGTCGATGAGTGCGCCGAGTTCCAGAATGATGTTGCCGGAGGATATCTGTTCATTCAACACGCTGGCCGGAACGCTGGTGGTGATCCATGCCGGGAGTGTCGTTGGATTGAAACCAAGCTCCTCCACGCTGTATCCGCTCAGCACCGCTGAAAATCCCAATTTTGCCATGCCTGAGGCCGATGGCAGACCGCTGGGAGCAGGCGTGGGTGACGGGGCGGCCGGCTGTTGAGCTGACGCAAAGGCCGGTGCAGCGGTTGGTTGTTCGACCTTGGGGGCCGCTTCCTTCATCGCCGCCGCGAAGGGGGAGCCAAAGGGCATCGCTGGTGCTGCTGGCATGTCCGCAGGCGTCGAAGCTCTCTCAGGCGACTTGGGGGTGAACAGGCTTGAGATGGATGCCTGCGGGAACGGGGACGC
>DAORHS010000520.1:0-4060 GCA_035438165.1 Prosthecobacter sp. | reverse complement strand
CGCCGCGTGGGCCATCCACATGACGCTGCGCAACGGCGACCGCGCCTCGCTTTCCAAGCCGATGGCGCTGCGTGCGGGCGATTCGCGCGCCTTTGAAGTCGCCGTGCAGCGCCGTGATGGTTTCGATGGCGAGATCGACATCAGCATGGAAAACCTGCCCCCAGGAGTGACCGCCGCCGGTTTGAAGATCGGCAAGGGCAAGCCTTACGGCCACCTGATCCTCACCGCGTCCAGCGATGCGAAGCGAGGTTTCTCGCTCGCCAAGATCGTCGGCAAGGCCACGATCAATGGCGCAGTCGTCTCACGCCCTGTCCGCGTGGCGAGCATGGAATGGCCGGTGAAGGACGCGAAAGGCGAAATCCCCGCTCCACGCCTCATGGCCGACGTTCCCGTGTCCGTAACCGATTCCGAGCAGGCCCCGCTGACCATCGCGTTGGCTGAAAACAAAGTCTTCGAGGCCAAAGCGGGCGAGACGCTGAAAATCCCGCTCAAGCTGACTTGGCGCAATGAGTTCAACGGCACCTCGATCAAGGTGAAGGCCTACGGCGAAGGCTTCAGCGCCATCAAGGAGTTCGACATCCCGCTCAAGGCCGCCACGCACGAGCTTGTGCTTGACCTCGCCGCGATGAAGATCGCACCCGGTGAGTACACCTTCGCGCTGCAGAGTCTCGGCATCTGCAAATACAGCTACAACCCTGCCGCAGTGCCTCTGGCCGAGGCCGAGCAAAAGAAAGCCGAGCAACTGCTCGCCGCCGCCGCTGCCGAAGCCAAAAAAATCGCCGCCACCGATGCCGAGGCCGCAAAGAAAGCCGCCGAGAAACAGAAGCAGGCTGAAGCCGCCATGACCGCCGCATCGACACGCATGAAGTCCGTGACGACCGCCGCGAATCCGACCGACACGGTCGAAATTCTCATCTCCGAACCGATCCGGGTTTCCGTGAAGCCCGCAGCAGTCACCACCGCCAGCAAGTGATGAAACAGCACGCCCTCCTCGCTCTTCTTTGCACCTCGACAGCCGCCCTGGCCGCCGATCTGGATTATTACAAGGACGTTTATCCCTTCCTGAAGACGAACTGCATCTCGTGTCACAACAAGACCACGACGAAGGCGGATCTGAATATGGAGACGCCCGCGCTGATGATCAAAGGCGGTGAGAATGGAACGGCGCTCATTCCGGGAAAGAGCGCCGAGAGCCTCGTGGTGCAGGCCTCGCTGCATCAGCATGACATGGAGATGCCGCCGGGAAACAACAAGTCCGGCGCGGTGAATCTCACTCCGGCGGAGATCGCGATTTTGAAGCAGTGGATCGACCAGGGCGCGAAGGCGTCCGCGCAGCAGGAGCGCGCAGTCGTGTTGCAGGCGTTCGCAGCCAGCATCGATCCGATCTACAGCGTGGCGATGACCAAGGACGGGCGCTATGTGGCCTGCGGACGCTCAAACCAGATCTTCGTCTATGATCTGGCCACGCGGCAGTTCGTGGCGCAGATCAGTGATCCGGCGGAGAAGAACGGCGCGGCGCATCGGGCGCTGGTGCAGTCGCTTTCCTTCAGTCCTGACGGCACGAAGCTGGCGAGCGGCAGTTTCCGTGAGGTGAAAATCTGGAAGCTTGAAGCTGGCAAACCGGTGGCGAGTGCTGCGAAGGCTGTCTCGGCACCTGCGAGTGCCGACTTGATCAAGAAGATCACCACCGCAGGCAAAGTGGTCGTTTTGAGCAGCGCGATGTCCGCCGATGGCAAGCAGGTCGTCACCGGCTGCGAAGATGGCTCCGTGCGTGTCTGGGATGCGGCGACTGCCAAGCCGGTGATCGAACTGCGTGGTAGCGTGGCCGCCACGAAGAAGACGGCGGAGCTCGACTGGACCATCGCAGCCCAGACGCTGGAGACGGCTTTCCAAAAGAGCGAGATTGCCCGTATCGAAGCGCAGGACAAGGCGCTCGACGTGCTGCTGGGCAAAGCCAAGGAGGCCATCGTGACGATGAGCAAGGTGCTGCCTGAAAAGCAAAAAGCCGTGCCGCCCACCACCGAGGCCAAAACCACCGCGCAGAAGGCCGTGGATGAACTTGCGGCCAAACTCGCCGCTGCCAAAGACGCGGCCATAGAGAAGGAACTCAAAACCGCGCAGGACAAACTGATCACCGCCAAGATGACCGAGGTGTCCGCTCTCGCCGCCGTTTCAGCCGCAGAAAGCAATGTGAAGGACGCGGAGGATGATGTGAAGCGCATCACCGACTCGAAGGCCGCGAACGCGAAAGCTGTCGCTGCGGCGAATGCGGCCATCGCCACCGCCAAAACCACACAGGACAAGGCCACGGCGGAACTCGCGGCTTTAAAGCAATCATTGACCAAAACGACCGTGAAGCCCATCGCTGTGTCCTTCTCCGCTGATGCGCAGCGCGTGGCGTCGATGTTTGAAGATGGCACGCTGCGTGTGTGGGCCGCCGCCACGGGAACGCCGATCGAAGAGAGCAGCGGCAACGTTGCTGCGACCACCACGATCACCGCTGTGCTGGATGGCACATTTGTGGCGACGAAAGCCGTCACACAGACCGTCGGCAGCACACCGCGCTGGACTTTGGAGCGCAAGATCGACCCGAAGGGCCTCTTCGCCGACCGCGTGAACGCCGTGCGCTTCAGTCCCGATGGCAAAACGCTCGCCACCGGCGGCGGCGAGCTTTCGCGCTCCGGCGACATCATCATCTTCGATGTCGCGACCGGCAAAGCCACGCAGACGTGGAAGGAAAAGCACACCGACACGGTCCTGTGCCTCGATTTCTCACCCGATGGCAAGCGCCTTGCCTCTGGTGCTGCCGACAAGATCGCACGAGTCACTGACATCGCCTCCGGCAAGCAAACGAACCTCTTTGAAGGCCACACGCATCACGTCATGGGCGTCGCCTTCCGCAGCGATGGCCGCGTGCTCGCCACTGCTGGTGCGGAGGGCACTGTCTCGACCTGGAACATGATCATCGGCGAACGAAAGAAGAAGATCGAAGGCTGGACCAAGGAAGTCACCTCACTGCAATTCATCGGTGCCACCAATCAGATCGTGACCAGCGCCGGAGACAACCGCGTCCGCATCGTCACCGACGACGGCACCGAAGTCCGCTCCATCGCCAACCTGCCCGACTACATGCAAGCCGCTGTCAGCGTCCCCAACGGCAGCGCCATCATCGCCGGCGGCGAAGACAGCCTGCTGCGCGTGTGGGATGGTGCAGGGAAAGAACTCGTGGCGTTTGGCGCGAAATAGCCCCTGGAGCATCGGCTATAATCGGTCAAGGAATCAACCAAGACTGACACGTTTGAAGCTCCATAGAGCGGGCAAAGACGAAGTTTAACTTCGTGGTCATCATAGAGGCTGGGTGATAGTTAAACTCCGTGTTGCAAAAGAAACTCGGTCAACGAATCGCCGCACTGCGGAAAAAGCAGGGCCTCACTCAAGAGGGCTTGGCTGAGGTGATCGGATGCTCAGTGGAGTTTATCAGCCTCGTCGAGCGAGGCGTGAACGCCCCTTCCGTGGCTGGATTGCAGGGCTTCGCAGATGCGCTGGATGTGGAAGTTCGTGATCTCTTCACTTTCGATGGGAGGAAATCATGAGTGATTACCTCCAACGTCTGACGGCTACGTTGCCGGAGGTCATTGCCACCTTGCAGCGAAAGGGCATTGATGCGCGACATCTGGACTTTGGTGGAGAGGGAAAGCCTCCTGCCAAGAAGATCACCGTTCCAACGGATGCGCGTTCGGAGTTTCTGGCAAACCGAGCAATGGGTGATTGGGCGGAACAGGCACTTGCGGCGGCTCTGCGTGCTGCTTTTCCGGCATGGAAGGTGGTTCAATATGGAAACACGGACCGAATCGCTGCTGGGCATCCTGAGTTCAAAGACAGGTATCTTGCAGGAGTTGAGGAGACGCGTCGATTTGGCAAACGTCCTGACTTGTTGCTGCTTCCAGCCGACTCACAGGCACCGGCTGATATTTCCGAGGACAGTCACGAGGATAGCCTGCAACTGGTGCAACAATCACTCGCCTGCATTGAGGTCAGATCGAGCAAGTTCGAGGCTCTG
>DAORHS010000519.1:0-4061 GCA_035438165.1 Prosthecobacter sp. | reverse complement strand
TGAGCAGCCCGGACTACTTCGCGACTCTGGCCGATGTGACGGGTACCAAGCCGACCTCCAAGATCGACGGCGTGAGTCTGCTGCCGGTGCTCGAAGGCAAAGGCGATCTGCCGGAGCATCCGCTGTTCTGGCACTACCCGCATTACGGCAATCAAGGCGGCGCACCGGGTGCGGCCATCCGGCGCGGCGACTGGAAGCTCATCCTCTGGTATGAAAAGCCGGACGCGCCTGAACTCTTCAACCTGCGCGACGACCTGAGCGAGACCCAGAATCTCGCCACTCAGGAGCCGGAACGCGTGAAGTCCATGCTCGCCGAGCTCACGACCTGGCAGAAGGATGTGGGCGCCCTCATGCCCATCCAGAACGCTGACTACGACCCCGCCAAGCCGAACGGTCGTGGAGTCGGTGGGGGCGGAAAGCCGAAGGCCGCCAAGAAGGCGGGCAAGTAACGGGCTGACCAGCCTGCCAACCAGCGGGCATGCCCGCTCATTCCAATCCCTGCTTTCGTGGGGACTTTTTAGGGTGCCAAATCGAGCGGAAAGTGGCTGGCGGGAGTCTCATGGGAATAAGGAACCACCGCCAAGCATCTCAGCGGCAGGTGCTTCGCCGGGAGCTTGGCACCGAAGGGGTGAAATTAGACAAAAATGGTCAAAACTTCGACAAAATGGAAACAAATCTTTGACGAAACGACTCTTGTCGCAAATGTTCGTTTCATCAGTCACCCCCTAACTCCTCATGAATGCCGTCCCAACAATCACTGAAGTGGATCCCAACGTGGTCGAAGACATCCGCCTCCTGAAGCGCATCGCCGAACGTGACGCGGCGAGCTTTCAGGCCTTCTACAAGAAATACAGCGGCCTCATTTTTGCCTCGATCTCCAATGTGCTGAATGACCACCACGACACCGAGGACGTGATGCAAGAGGTGCTGGTACAGGTCTGGAACAAGGCCCACCTCTACGAATCGCGCAAAGGCAAGCCGCTCACCTGGCTTACCACCTTGGCACGCAATCGCGCAATTGACCGAATCCGCTCCAAGCAGCGCCGCTCGCGCCTGAATGGTGACTTCGAAACCGAGAACAAGAAGGATCAGTTCGAATTCGAACCTTCCGGCCGCGAAAACCTGGAGGAGAAGGAGCGTGAGGGCATCCTGCGCCAGGCCGTCTCCCGCCTCACGCCCGACCAGCGCGAGGCCATCGAACTCACCTACTTCAGCGGTCTTACCCAGGCCGAGGTGGCCGCGAGATTGCACGAGCCTCTTGGCACGATCAAAGCTCGTATCCGTCGTGGCGTGAACCGCCTCGAGACGCTGGTGAAGCCGCGGCTCGCCTGATTTTTTACCCCAGAACCTATGAGAGAGGCGGACTTCGGTCCGTCTTTTTCATTTTTACTCCTTCGCCCGCGAGTCGATGCAGATCGTCACCGGGCCGTCATTGACCAGAGCCACCTTCATGTCCGCACCGAAGATGCCGCGTGCCACAGGCTTCCCCATTTCCGTCTCCAGCATCGTCAAAAACTGCTCGTAGAGCGGAATCGCGATCTCAGGTCGTGCTGCGCGGATGAAACTGGGCCGGTTGCCCTTCTTCGTGCTCGCATGCAGCGTGAACTGGCTCACGACGAGCAACTCGCCCCTGATGTCCTTCACACAGAGGTTCATCTTGCCCTCCACATCACCGAAGATGCGCATCTGCGTCACCTTCTGCACCAGCCACGCCGCGTCATCGACCGTGTCGTCATGCTCGATGCCCGCGAGAATGAGCAAGCCCGCGCCGATCTGGCTGGTGATCTGACCCTCGACGGTGACAGAGGCTTCGGAGACGCGTTGGAGAACGAGGCGCATTAGAGGAAATGACGAAACCAGAATGGCGAATGAAGAAGAGCTTGAACCTACTTGCGTTCGATCCAGCGATACGCGGCCAGCGAGTTCTTCCAGAAGTACTTCTCGCAGGCTTCGGGGCCTTTGGCGCGGAAGTATTCGTCCACGATCTTGAACAAGACCTCGTAGGGTGCTCCACGGTCGGAGACGGGCCAGTCGCTGCCGTAGATGAGGCGGTCGGGGCCGAAGGTTTCCCAGAGATGATCGAGAATGGGCAGGTAGTAAGCCGTGTCGCGCGGAGCCTGGTCTTCGGGCCACTGCTTCTGCTCAACGAGCGCGGAGACTTTCATGAAGACATTCGGCTGCTTGGCGGCGATGCGGATGTTGTCCTTCCACTCAGGACGCAGGGCCTGCGGATCGCCAGGAGCACCGAGGTGATTGATGAGAACGCGGAGATCGGGAAGCTCGGCGGCGAGTTTGGCCGCGTGCGGCAGGTAGGCCGGGGGTCCGTTCAAATCGAGTTCGAGACCGTGTTCGGCGAGCAGTTTGGCTCCTGCGAGAGCGGAGTCCCGTTTCGCCTCATCGAGCAGGAAGTTGCCGCTCCAGCGAATGCCGCGAAAGATGGGATTGGCGGCAAACCGCTTCAAGTTCGCGGCAAACTCGGTCCCGGGATCGAGATGGCCGACGAATCCGACAATGCACTTCTCTTTGGCTGCGAGATCGAGAATCCACTGGTTGTCCTCCACCAGCGGACTGGCTTCGACGATGACGGTTTCTTTGACGCCATGCGGTGAAGCCACCGCGAGCCAGTCGGCTGGCAGCACGGTGCGGTA
Source organism: Prosthecobacter sp. (assembly GCA_035438165.1). GTDB lineage: Bacteria > Verrucomicrobiota > Verrucomicrobiia > Verrucomicrobiales > Verrucomicrobiaceae > Prosthecobacter. Next base: position 1,413 of record DAORHS010000519.1, on the reverse strand, counting down.
GAGTTTGGATCCTTTTCCCGGCCAAGGCACACCGCCGGGACGGGTGGGATCGTAGAAATGCGTGTGTGTGTCGATGATGCGCGTCGCAGGCGGCGCGGCCTGAGCGGATTCATGGAGCAGGGCGGCTGCGGCGGTGGTCTGGAGGAAACGGCGGCGGTTCATGGGAGGTAAACGTCAAACGATCTCGATGTGCTTCGGTAAAACGGCGAGCGCGTGATCCAGCGCCTTTTTCGTGCGGGCGTGGACGCGGAGCAGGACATCACCGGCATGCACTTGAGCGCCGGTCTTGGTGATCTGATCGCAGCCTACGGCAAAATCGACGGGATCTGCGGCCTTGGAGCGGCCGGCGCCGAGTTCGAGGACGATTTGGCCGATGCCACCGGCGTCCATGCGCGTGAGCACACCGCTGGCGGGTGATTTGAACTCGCCGATGAACGGGGCGCGATGCACGGTGGTGATTTTTTCGAGTGCTTCGACGCTGCCGCCCTGCAAGGCGACCATCTGTTGGAATTTGCGCCACGCATCGCCGCGATGGAGCAGCTTCTGCAAATCAACGCGTGGTGAAATGGCGACGGCGGAGGCGAGATCGAGCACGATGTCTTCCAAATCCTGAGGGCCTTCGCCTTTCAGGCAGCGCACGCATTCGGCGACTTCGAGGGCGTTGCCGGCGGATTCGCCGGTGGGCTCGTTCATGGCGCTTAAACGCACGCTGGAGCGCACGCCGAGAGCGTTGCCGACACGGACCATGCTTTGAGCGAGTTCATGCGCCTGTTCTTCGGTTTTCATGAAGGCGCCGGAGCCGTATTTCACATCGAGCACGAGGCGGTTGAGGCCTTCGGCGAGCTTTTTGCTCATGATGCTGGCGGTGATGAGCGGGATGCTGGGCACGGTACCGGTCACATCGCGCAACGCGTAGAGTTTCTTGTCAGCGGGACAGATGCCGGCGGTCTGACCGATCATAGCGCAGCCGACTTGGTCGATGACGCTGTGGATTTCGACCTCGTTGAGCTGTGTGCGGAAACCTGGAATGCTTTCAAGCTTGTCGAGCGTGCCGCCGGTGATGCCGAGGCCGCGACCGGAGATCATGGGCACCCAGACGCCGTCGCAGGCGAGCAGCGGGGCGAGAATGAGCGAGGTTTTGTCGCCAATGCCGCCGGTGCTGTGTTTATCGACGCGGATGGGATCGTGCTCGTTCCAGGCGAGCATGGTGCCGCTGTGCAGCATCGCGTCGGTGAGCGCGGCGGTTTCCTCCGGCGTCATGCCACGGAAGAAGATGGCCATCGCCAGAGAACTCATCTGATACTCCGGCATATCCCCGCGCGTGAAGGCGGCGATGACGGCGTGGATTTCCTCATCGCTGAGGACGCCGCCGTCGCGCTTGCGCTCGATGAGGGTCGGGATGTGCATGGGGCA
>DAORHS010000518.1:0-4063 GCA_035438165.1 Prosthecobacter sp. | reverse complement strand
GACGATGGCATCCGCCAGCTTCTGGCGATGAGCGGGGGTGGCGCAGCGGGCGGCCTCGCGTTTGTTGCTGATGTAGCCGCACTCGACGAGCACCGCCGGCATTCGTGTTTCACGCAGAACCTTGTAGTCTGCGAAAAAGGTGCCCCGGCTGCCACCGGTGACACGGCTTTTGAGGGAACGGCTGATCGCGGCCGCCAGAGTCCTGCCACGCGAACTGCGATAATAGACCTCGCCGCCGGAAATGAGGGTCGTGCGGCTGCCATTGAAATGGATGCTGAGAAAAATGGACGACGGGACGCGGTTGGCGATGCGTGCCCGCTGCTCCAGCTCCACGAAGACGTCCGTGCGCCGTGTCATGTGGGTGATGACGCCCCTGGCTTTGAGCGCTGTTTCGACCCGCTTGGCGACATCCAGGCAGAGTTTTTTCTCGATCAACCCGTTCCATACCGAGCCACCGTCCTTGCCGCCATGGCCAGCATCGATCACCACATGGGAAAATCGAATCGTCTCAGCCGCCGCCTCAACCGCCGAACCGAACACGATCAGCGCCAGTCCTGCCGCAGCGATGCGTGAGAGACGAGGATGCACGCACACTAGGGAATTCGGAGCGTTTTCCCCGCACGGATCATGTCCGATTTGAGGCCGTTGGCCGCCTTGATCTTCGCCACCGTGGTCCCGTTTTTACGAGCGATGGCCCCAAGCGTGTCACCGCTCTTGATGGTGTAGGAGCGGCTCCTGCCGCTCGATTTGGAGGAGGTCTTTTTCTTGGAGGAACTGCGGGAGGAAGATCCATGGGACGAACGCCAGGAGGAGTAGTCCATCCCGGCCCCCTGCCCTCCCTCGGCCGCCCAGTCGCTCTTGTAGTCGCCATTGTCCGCAAAGGGATAATCCGCATGTGACATGCCATGCGCGGGGGTTCTGGTCGAGCCGTGCAGATTGATGACCGGCAGGTTCTTGGGCAGGCCTCTGATGTGCCCGGAATTCTCACAGGCGGCCAGCAGCAGCAACGGGGCGGCCCAGCAGGCTTTGAAAAGATTTAGTGTTGAATGACTCATGCGTGATGATGCCTCACTTTCCCCTGATTCGCACATGAATCAATCCGGCGTATGAAAACGGCTGATGCGCTGTTTGACGCGCGGGACTCCATTCGCGTCCTTCTCCAGAATGATGGTGCGCTCGTGATAATACTCGGTGCCGCTGCCAGGCAGGCTGTATCGCCACTCGGTGTCCTCGGGCATGTTGCGCTCCATCGGATTTTTGATCGTGTTATAGACCGCTCTTCCGTCCATTCCCACACGCACCGCCTTGAATTTTCGTTCGCTGAAGCCCAGCGAGTAGCGTGTGCTGGTGGAGCCAAAGTGCAGCACGGCCTTCATGGATTCGGAGAAGCCGTAACCGTAGTTGACGGTGCAAAACAACATCATCAGGGCGGGAATCAGCAGGATGGCAGCGGGGGTGAAGAGGTACCAGTTCTTTTTGACGAAAGCAGAGTTCATGCGGCCACATGCTGGTGGAGGCGATGGCTGCGGGCAAGACAAAACACTTCGGTGCGCCTCACCTTTCCATCACCCTGCATGCGCCTGTCATGATCATCAGACACGATGACATCACTCCTCCGAGGTGTGCGGGCACCAGTTTCCTGCGGTCAGAACTGCTGACTTCCCGGCTGGGCGACTGATTCAGTGGTGGTGTAAACCAACGTACCGTTCTGAATGCGCAGGTATTTGGCCGCTCCCTGAATGTCCTCTTCACTGAGGCCGGGGACGACAAAGACACGCCCTTTCATGGCTCCACGCACCGAGACGCCACCGCGAACGATGGCATGCACCGTATCGAGAACACTGTCTTCCTGCACAAAGTCCAATTCTGCCGCCTGGGCCATGACGCAGGTGGAGCACAACTCCTGAGCATTGCGCCGGTCACGTGCAGCATAGATCGCGTCATTCTGACTGAGCATCGGAACGACGATGCCCAAGATCACGCCGAGCACGGCAATAAACATGAGCACCTCGAAAAGGCTGAAGCCAGACCGGTGCCGAGAAGGAATGGAAATGCGTGTGAGAGTGTTCATGGCCGCTTCTATTTATGATGGTAATTTATGATAATTATCGCAACAGTGCAACCATCATTTGCCAAATTTCCATAAAACACTCAAGGCAGAGTCTCATAAATGAGAGTAACCCCTTGAAAAGTCACTGCCTTTACCTCTCATGTCCCATCCTCCCCTCTTGGGAAGCTACTCCACCACACTGAACCAAGCCAAAAACTCGCGGTTTCCGTCCGTTCCCTGAATCGGTGACTCCATCAGGCCTCTCCATTGCAGCCGAGGCTGCGACCGGACGAATGCCTCAATGCGCGCGCAAGCCTTGGCATGCAGTTCCGGCTCCCGGACAATGCCACCAGTGCCCACTTCCTCCCGGGAAAGCTCGAACTGCGGCTTGACCAACACCACCGCGTGGCCACCAGGGCGGAGCACCTCCAAGGCCGCCGGCAGCACCAGGGTCAGTGAAATGAAGGAGAGATCGGCCACCAGCAGATCCACGTCCTGCCCCACATCCTCCCTTTTCATGTGCCTGACGTTGAACTGCTCCCGCGACACGACCCGCGGATCGCTGCGCAGCTTCCAGGCGAGCTGATTGGTGCCCACGTCGTAAGCGAAGACTTTCGCGGCTCCGCGCTGCAACAGGCAGTCCGTGAATCCTCCGGTGGAGGCCCCCGCATCGAAGGCGGTCATGCCCGTCACATCAATGCCAAAGTGCTCGAGCGCTCCTTCGAGCTTCAAACCACCGCGGCCGACAAATTTGGGACGCTGGCGCACAACGATCTGCTCCCCCTCCTTCACCAGCCAGCCGGACTGAGTGATGCGCCTGCCCATCACGCTGACTTCACCCGCCATGATGAGTCGTTTGGCCTGCTCGCGGGAAGGTACGACGCCAAGTTTTACCAGTGCTAGGTCGAGGCGTTCGCGCGGCATGAGGGCTGTTCTTATTTCCGAATCGGCAGGATCAACTCGTCTCCGGCCTCGATGCTGACACCCGGCAGCGCGGCGGTGGCGTCAATGTCCACGACCGATTCGGTGGCCTCAATGCTTTCACCCACGATCACACGCCCCACCAGCCCGTCGCCACGCCGCACATCGAATTTCATGCCGCTGGCGAGCTGTTTGTCCTTGCCGGCGCTGATCACGGCAAATCCCTGGTCTTTGTGAACTTCGATCACCTTCGCCATCGCTGGCATGCCGAGAAGCTGCTTTTGCAGGGCGGTCAGCGGCGCCGGGGCTGGTGCGGGTGATGGCACGACGGGCGTTCCAGGCATCAAGGTGCTGCCAGCCAGTGCTGGCACCGCTTGAGCGGACGGATCCGGCACCTCGGGCGGCGGCGGCAGCTCAGCCACCACGCTGGGGCTCTGTGGCAAGGCGACATCACGCGCAGCCTGCTGTCTGCGCACCAGTTCGAGTTCCCTGCGCGCGCCTCTGGCCTCCTCCTGTGCCTCCCAGGCAAGATAACCGGTGATGGCAAGAAGGATGACCGTGAGAGCCAGGGCAAAGTGGGAGAGTCGCATGGCTTGCATGCTAGACGCAAGGCTCGTGCGGATCAACCCCGCTCACATTCCACGCAGCAGTCCCAGCAGCTCACGCATGCGCAGCTCGATGTTGAGCAGGCAGGCCTGCACACCGGCAAGCCACTCCATGTCCGCCCCGTCAGGATGCTGCTGCACCAGCTTGTCCGTCGCGTTCAGTGCGGCGGCAAACAGCGGCAGGCTCTGCTCCAGATCGACCACCAAAAACTGCCACTGATCTTTTTCCGAATCGGCAAACTGGCGCAGCACATGAATGAGATGCGCGGCCAGGTCCGCCACGGTGGAAAGCAGGCGCAGCACGGCAGGACGGGTGCGCACCTCCTCATTGAAGACGAGAAGGCTCTCAAACCGCCGCAGCTCCTTCGCCAGCGCCGCCGAGCGTGCGACGGGATCGTCGTTGGCACCGCTGCGGGATCTGGCCGACGTCTGACGTGGGGGTTCGCACGCGGGATCGCCCTTCACGGCTCCAAACGGATCACTTCCC
>DAORHS010000517.1:0-4066 GCA_035438165.1 Prosthecobacter sp. | reverse complement strand
GAACTCGTCAAAGCCGATCCCGCCGTGTATCCGACCTTCCGCCCCAGCGCCGTCAGCGTCGGCCCGGATGGCGCGTTGTATTTCTGCGATTGGGCCAATGCCATCATCGGCCACATGCAGCACCACCTGCGCGATCCGAACCGCGACCACGGCCACGGCCGCATCTACAAGCTCACCTATGAAGGCCGCGAGCTGCTGAAGCCCGCCAAAATCCACGGCGAGAGCATCGAGCACCTCCTCGAAAACCTCAAGGCGTGGGAGGACAACGTGCGCATGCGTTCGAAGATCGAACTCACGAAGCACGAGCCCGCCAAAGTAGCCGCCGCTGCCAAAGCCTGGGCCTCGAAGCTCGACAAGACGGACAAAGAATACGAGCACCACCGTCTTGAGGCGCTCTGGGCGCACCAGTGGGTCGATGTCGTTGATGTGGACCTCTTGAAGCAAGTTCTCGCCTCATCCGAGCCTCGCGCCCGTGCCGCCGCCACTCGCGTTTTGTGCTACTGGCGTGATCGCGTGCCCGGAGCGCTCGATCTGCTCAAAGTCGCCGTCAACGACGCCGACATGCGCGTCCGCATGCACGCCGTCCGCGCCCTCAGCTTCTACCAACCCACGCCTGAAGCGGAGAAAGCTCTCGAAATCGCCTACGACGTGCTCAAGCAGCCCACGGACGATTACATCAACCACGTCTTCGGCGAATGCCGCAAAGGCCTGCAATCCGTGCTCAAGACCAAAGTCCTGCCCAAAGATCCCGCCGCGCTCGCCGAGTTCATCGCCAAGACCACCGACGCTGATCTCAAAGGCCTGCCCGATGTCGAGCCCGTGCTCGTCGAGAAGCTCACGCGGCCCAAAATCACCGCCGATGTCCGCGTGAAGGCACTGGAGGAAATGGTGAAGCTCAGCGGCAGCGAACGCCCGCTCGTCATCCACAACATGCTCAGGCTCATCGATGCCCGCGAAGGCGCTGGCAGCACGGCCGAGGAGCTGGCGAAGCTCGTTTACACCGACAATCCCGGTGTCGTCACCCGCTACGCCCTTCAACTGAAGGCTCTCGCCAAGGATGCCAAGACTGCGCCCGTGAAGCGCGCCGCCTTCGCCATGCTCGTCTTCGCCGCACGCAGTCCCGACACCATCTGGGCGGAAAACGTCAGCGATGGCGGCCAGCTCAACTACCTCGTCGAATCCATCGCCCTCATTCCCGCCAACGAGGCAACGCTGCGCGCCAAATTCCAGCCGCACCTCACCGCGCTGCTCAATGAGGGTAAAATCAACGGTGGCCGCCTCCGCGCCGTGCTCGCCGCATTGCCTCTGACCGGCGCTGACAACGCCGCCGCGAACTTCAAACTCGCCGCCCAGCACCTCATCGACGGCAAAGAGCGCAACACCGCCGCCAAGGCCTTGATGAAGTTCCCCAAGACCCACTGGGACGCATCACTGGCCAAACCGATCACCGATTCCGTCCTCACCTACGGCAAGACCGTCAAGCCGCAGGACCGCAGCAATCCTGATTACGTTGAAGTCATCGCCGCCGCCAAGGAAATGGCCACGTTGCAAGGCGACGCTGGCAAAGCCACCCTCGCCGAGCTGAAAACCATCAGCGTCGATGTCTTCATCGTTCACACCGTCCACGAGCAGCTCCGCTTCGACACCACGCGCATCGAAGTCCAGGCCGGCAAAAACTTCGAGATCATCTTCGAGAACGACGACGTCATGCCGCACAACCTCGTCATCGTCCCGCCCGGCAAGCACATGGACATCGGCACCGCCGCCATGACCATGACACCCGACAAGCTCGACAAACAAGGCCGCGCCTTCATGCCCACCGCCTTCGAAAAAGAAATCCTCGCCGCCACCAAGCTCCTCGAACCCGGTCAGAAAGAAACCATCAAGCTGAAGGCTCCTTCACAGCCCGGTGAATACGAGTTCGTCTGCACCTTCCCCGGCCATGCGGTGCTGATGTGGGGGACGCTGAGTGTGGGGAAGTGATTTTGAATCTTCATCGTCTCATTTTGCAGAATAGGCCTCAAGCACTTCAGGCCAATAACAATGTGTCGGCAACACCGAGCAGTGTCTTCTTCAGACCATTACAAAACCTGAATCAGGTATTGCTTAAGGGCACCTCTGGAAACCTCATTTTCTCAGGCGCGGCTTTCGTTGGGCTGATTTATGAGCCAAGTAAAGAGGCATGAAACGCTACCGCAAAACCGAGCGAGGAGGAGGGCTCTTCAGCGCCATTGAGCATGAGCAAGCCGTCGCCGCCAAGACCACCGGCATCCTCAAACTGCGAGATCGCATCCCCTGGGAGAACTTCCGCCCGCTGCTCGAAGAACCGAAGTCTCCGGAGGGGCTGAGATAGACTGCCGACAGGCAGCCTGAAGGGCGAAGGAGCCGTGAGGCGGCGACGGAGTCAACTCACCGGCTACGCCACTCGCGACTGGCGCAAAGGCGGCAAGCCGTCCTTCGACCCCGTGCTCATGTTCACAGTACCCGTACTACAGAAGTTCCACGGGCTCAGCGACGACGCCACCGAGGAGCAGATCTTTGACCGCACGAGCTTTAAAAACTTCCTCGGCCTGCGCATCGGCGGTGTGATCCCCGACGCCAAAACGATCCGGGACTTCAAGCAACGCCTTGAGGCCGACGGATGCGAGGGCAGCCGCAAGCTCTTCGAGGCCTTCAACCTCCAGCTCGAAAGCAAAGGCGTCACCGCCAGCTTCACCGAAGCCCCGCGCCAGCGCAACGACCGCAACAGAACCAGCGCATCAAGGACGGCGGGCGGCCCGAGGAGTTCGACACCAACCCTGCCGTGGGTCGGCAGAAAGACAGCGAAGTCCGTTGGACGAAGAAGAACAACGAAGCCCACTATGGCTGGAAGAACCATGTGGAGACCAAGCTTATTCTTAAGTCCAAGACCACCTCGGCCAACGTGCATGACAGCCAGGTGTTCGAGGAGTTGCTCGACGAAAAAGACCAGGCCGTGCTGGCCGACAGCGCCTCCCACTGATGCAGCACCACCCATGCTGGCTTCATGAATAGATCAGGTTAGAAACCTTCCGGTGACGCTTTTTTCATTTTTGGCAATCTCCTGCGGTGTTCCGGCGGCCACGATGTGCCCGCCTTCGCTGCCGCCGCCGGGACCGAGGTCGATGATCCAGTCGGCGCAGCGGATGACATCGATCTGGTGCTCGATGACGATGAGCGTGTTGCCCGCGTCGCGCAGACGTAGCAGCACGCCGAGCAGCGTCTGAATGTCGGCGCTGTGCAGGCCTGTGGTCGGTTCGTCGAGCACGTAGAGCGTGCGGCCGGTGCTGCGTTTGGCGAGTTCGCTGCTGAGCTTGATGCGCTGCGCTTCACCGCCGGAGAGAGAGTTGCCGCTCTGGCCGAGTTTGACGTAGCCGAGGCCCGTGTCCTCCAGCGTACGCAGTTTCGGGGAGATGGTGTTGTTCTTGCCGAAGAATCGCGCGGCTTCGCTGACGGTCATGTCGAGCACGTCGGCGATGTTTTTGCCCTTGAAGGTGACTTCGAGCGTCTCGGCACCATAACGACGGCCTTTGCAGGCCTCGCAGGTCACATAGACGTCGGCGAGGAAGTGCATGTCGATCTTGATCACGCCGTCGCCCTCGCACTTTTCACAGCGGCCGCCGGGCGTGTTGAAACTGAACCGCCCCGCTCCGTAACCGCGCACGCGGGACAGCGGGAGTTGCGCGAAGAGTTCGCGGATGGGACCGAACGCGCCGGTGTAGGTGGCGGGATTCGAGCGCGGACTGCGGCCGATGGGCGACTGGTCGATGACGACCACTTTGTCGAGATGTTCGATGCCGCTGATGCGCTCATGTGCGGCTGGAATGTCCTTGGCGTCGTAAAAATGCCTCCGCAGCGCCCGCATGAGGATGTCATCGACCAGCGTCGATTTGCCGCTGCCGGACGGGCCGGTGACGCAGGTGAAACTGCCGAGCGGGAAGGCGGCGGTGACGTTCCTCAAATTGTGCGCGGTGGCGCCGTGGATTGTTAATGGGTTCTCGGTTCTCGGTTCGCAGTTCGCCGTTAACAGCGTCTGTGGCAACGCGGT
>DAORHS010000516.1:0-4083 GCA_035438165.1 Prosthecobacter sp. | reverse complement strand
CGGGGCGTTCGTCAGGCACGAAGGGGACGGTCATGTTGTAGTTGAAGCCCTCGGCCTTCTTGCGGACGAGACCGCGATTGATGAAGCGCTCCAGTTTGCGCACGTCGGCGGTTTCATCGGGTGAGACGAAGCTGATGGCGTCGCCGATGGCCTGGGCGCGGCCGGTGCGGCCGATGCGATGCACGTAATCCTCGACGATGTGCGGGAAGTCGAAGTTCACGACGTGCGAGATGCCGTCCACGTCAATGCCGCGAGCGGCGATGTCGGTGGCGACGAGAACGCGCACCTTGCCGGATTTGAAATCGTCCAGCGCACGCAGGCGCTGGTTCTGCGAGCGGTTGGCGTGCAGCGTGGCACAGGTGACGCCGCCTTGTTCGAGCTTCTTGGCGATCTTGTCCGCGCCGTGCTTCGTGCGGCTGAAAACGAGCACCATCTGCATCTTTTCGTCTTCGAGCAAATGGGCGAGCAGGGCCATCTTGAGATGCTTCGCCACTTCATAGACGAGCTGCGTCACGGTCTCGGCCGGATTGGAACGCTTGCCGATCTGCACGATCTTCGGCGCGTGCTGGAACTCATGCGTGAGGCTTTCAATCTCCTTCGACAGCGTGGCGGAGAACATCAGCGTCTGCCGTTTGCGCGGCAGTTGATTGATGATGCGACGGATGTCGGGCAGGAAGCCCATGTCGAGCATGCGGTCGGCCTCATCGAGCACGAGGTATTCGAGCTGGGAGAAATCGGCGCAGCGCTGGCCCATCAAATCGAGCAGACGGCCCGGGCAGGCGATGACGATGTCGCTGCCGGCACGCAACGCGTCCTTCTGCGGCTTTTCGCCGACGCCGCCGTACACCTTCGCGATCTTCAGCGGCAGATGCCGGGCATAGGCTAGCACGTTTTCCTCGATCTGCGCCACCAGCTCACGCGTCGGAGCTAGCACGAGCACACGCGTGCGGCGGCGCTGGCCCTGCGGAATCGGATGCGCTGTCAGACGGGTCAGAATGGGCAGTGTGAAGGCGGCGGTCTTGCCGGTCCCGGTTTGCGCGATGCCGATCACGTCCCCGCCTGCGATCACCACCGGAATGGCGGCGGATTGAATGGGCGTGGGTTCCGTATAACCGGCTTCTTGAATGGCTTGGAGAATGTGGGGGTCGAGACCGAGGGCTTTAAAGGGCATTGCACGCCCATACGCTCGGGCGGGGCAAGAAGCGAGGCGTTTAAGTGGTCCAGTTGCGGCGCAACTGGGCTACTTGGCGGCATCCGCAGCACGCCACAGGTACCATGCGGCCAGCGTGCGGTGCGGCTGCCAGCGTTCGGCATATTCGCGGAACTCCTTTGGCTTCGGCATTTCATCGAGCTTTTTCACCACGCGCCAGCCGTTGCGGACGCCGAAGTCATCGCTCGGAAACACGTCCGGCCGGCCAAGGGTGAAGATGAGCAGCATCTCGACCGTCCAGCGGCCCACGCCGCGCACTTCAACGAGGCGGGCGATCAATTCGTCATCGCTCAGCTTCATGGCGACCATCCGGGTGGGAATCTGTCCGCTGAGCGTCTTCGCGGCGATGTCCCTGATCGCCAGCATTTTGCCGGTGGAAAAACCGCAGCCCCGCAGCGTGGCGTCGTCCGCATCGAGGACGTGTTCAGGTTTTGGGAACCGCGCCTTGGGAAACAGCGCCTTGAAGCGGCGCAGGATGGCCTCGGCGGCATTGGCATGGAGCTGCTGGTGCGCCACGGCGCTGACCAGCGCCTCGTAGGGCGAGCGCTTTTGCGGCATGAGTTCGCAGGGACCATGTGCCTTGATCAGACGACGCATGACGGGACAGCGTTTGGAGAGGAGGGCTTCGGCTTCAGAGTGCATGGGGAGAGGAAACGCAGCCGTGACTCTGCCCGCTCCTGAAAGGATCACAAGCCGGGTCAGCAACCTCCTGACTTCGCAGCCATCTCAGGCGGCGACAGCCTCGAAACAAATCTGTGATTGATTCAGCACTCGAAATCGGGTTTGATACCTACCTCCCTCAGCCTGGATTCAACGCGCGCATGGCAAAACTCACCTTTGTTCTCGAAGACGGTCAGGAAATTGAGGTTCCCCTGGTGGAACGTGTCACCCTCGGACGTGCGGACGACAACGACGTCGTCGTGGACGACGACCGCATCTCCAAACGCCACGCCGAGCTGGTGCTCAACGCGGACGGAAGCGTGCAGGTGTTTGATTCGAACTCGACGGCCGGCACCTTCGTCAACGGCGAGCGCGTGCGCAGCCAGACCATCCGCCACGGCGACCGGCTCGCCTTCGGACCCCTGGCCGCGATTCTCGATCTCGAAGACCATGGCACCAATGGCAACGGTTCCACACCTTCCGCCGCAGCCGACACACGGGCACAGGCGATCGGGAGTCCGGTCAAAGCCGGCAGAATCGGCTCGAGAAAGAAGAACCGGGGAACCAAGAAAGACTTTCCGAGCGATGCACAAACCGCTCTTCCCGCCGATGAGATGCTGGCACGACAGCGGGCCGCCGCCGCCAGAGCAGCGGCGGAAAAGGAGCAGATGCAGGCAGAAGTGGAGTCTCTGAAGAAGAAGCAGACCGAACACCAGGAGGCCATCTCCAAGCTTCAGACGGAGAGGGACCGGTTGCAGAAAGAAGTCGAACTTCTGACCCAACGACAAACCGAAGAAAAGGAGGCCGCCGCAGGGCTGGAAACCGAAAAAGCGCGTCTGCAGGCCGAACTCGACACCGCACGCAGGGAATGGCTCGACTGGCAGGCGCAGTCCGAAAAAGAACGCAGCATGCACAACGCCCGCGTGGAGTCGCTGCGGACGGAAGAGGAACGCCTCATCCCGGTGCAGGCCGCGGTCAAGGAAGCCGAGGCGGCGCACGCGGCATGGATCCAGTCCATCCTGACCCTCTCCGTCCAACATGAGGAGAAAACCGCCGCGCTGATGCAGCTCACCGCCCGGCATGGGGAGAAGACCGCCGATTTGCAGCAGCTGGTCGATGACGAAAACAGCACGCGGCAGGAACTCAAGGTGCTCGCCACCCAGAGAGAGCAGACGCTGGCCCACCTCAAACAAATGCGTGAGGAGCAGGCGCATGACGAAACCGTGCTCGATGGGCTGAGACGGCAAATTGCAGAACTCGAAGCCCACAGCCGCCAATGCAAGGAGATCGCCGATGTCCGTGATGATCAACTGTCCGTCGCGGAGAAAAAGCTCGACCAGCTCGCCCAGAGTCGTGCCCAGATCGAAGCGCACATTCAAGAGCTCGCCGGCACGGAGGAAAAACTCGTGCAGACGCTCGGCCGCTGCCGTGAAGCCGAAGCGAACCACGCCACACTCACCGCCGCCCTTGCCGCGCTCGAAGTCAAACGACAGCACGCTGAAAAGACGGCCGGGGAGCTCGAATCCCGCGTTGCCGCTCTGGAGGAGACACGCCAGCAGGCCTCTGCCGCAGCCGACAAGGCCCAGGAAGCCCGCCAGCAGGCCGAGACGTCCCTGCTAAGCGTCCAGAAAGAACTCGCCACCCACGAGAAGAACCTCGCCTCCCGCAGTGCCGAACTCACCGACGAAACACGGCGGCTGAAGGAAACACAGGCTCACCACGCAGAGATCGAGAAGCAATGTCAGGAACTCGCCGGCACCGAGCAGAAGCTCACGGAGGTGAAGCAGCGCCTGACAGCCGCGGAGCAGAAGCTCGGAGAAGTGAAGGCGTCGATCACCACCGAAGAGGCGCAGATCGTCTCGCTGAAATCCTCCATCAAAGACCTCGAAGGCCTGGAGGTTTCCGCCAAAGGGCGCATCGACGTGCTGCATGCCCGTGAAAAGGACCTCCGCGCCGAACTCAGCCGACTCGCCACCTCCGAACGCAGCGAACGTGCGCGTTTCGAGGAGGTGCGCCAGCTCGCCGCCGAGGCCGGGAAAGAACACGCCGCCCAGGAAAAACAACTGGCCTCCGACCTCGAAGCAAAGCGCAAGGAACTCGCCGAGCTGTCGTCCAGGCTCACACCGCTGCGGGATTGGAAGGAGGCCATGGATCTGCTCTACGCACGCCTGGCCACGCTGCCGCAGGATTCTCCCGAGGCGCGGGAACTCTGG
>DAORHS010000515.1:0-4093 GCA_035438165.1 Prosthecobacter sp. | reverse complement strand
GCATCCATCTGTGGGATCAGAGCAAACCCATCCTCGCACTCAAATCCGACGCGCAATGCGGTCAGGCGGCTCCTGGCATCGCCCACATGTGGCACATGCCCGGCCACACGTTCTCCAAGCTGAAGCGCCCCGACGACGCCGCCTGGCAGCAGGAGGCCAGCACCCGCGTCGATCACGCTTACATGATCCGCAGCTACATCCTGCCGGATCAGATCCACAACTACGCCCACAACGAAGAGTGGCTCACCCGCACCTACAACGACCTCGGCCGCGCCAAAGACGCCGCCGCACTCGCCCGCAGCCTCATCGCCATCCCGCGCCATCCCACCTACAACACACTGGACAAAAGCAGTACTTCCTCCAGCTACGGCCGCACTCGCCTGATCGAAACGCTCATCAAATGGGAACTCTGGGACGACTTGAAAACCTTCACCGCCGTGCCTGCCGGACAACCCGCCCACGACATCACCCGCCTCCGCGCCCAAGGCCTCGCCGCGTATCATCAAAACAACGCCAAACTGCTCGCCGAGTCCGTCAAAGCTCTCGAAGCCGTCACAACCGATCAAAAACTCGCCAACATCGACACCAGCAAGCTCAAACCCCAAAAGCCCGATTCGGCCGACAAGTCGGAAAAATCCGACCCAAAGAAGAAAAGCGACAAGCCCGCTGAAAAACCCGAGGTCAAAGCCAAAACCAACGCCCTCGCCGAATTGAAGGCCCTCATTGCCCTCCTCGACAAAAAGGTGCCCAAGGTTGAAAAAAACAAACTCCTCGACGCCCTCAAAACCACCGACGTCCCCAAAGAACGCCAGGCCCGCTACTGGCTCAAACTCGACGACAAAGCCAAAGCCGCCGAACTCACCAAAAACTTCACGCAGGATCTCGTCGGCCTCGCCATCAAAACCGAAGTCCTCCAAGCCTGCGACAAAACCGACGACGCCAAAAAAGCCTTTGAAGACACCCGCAAGCAGGCCTTCGCCATGGATCGCGATCTCCCCATCGCCAAACGCCTTGATGCGCTCGCCAAAACCTTCGGCATCACCGGTGACTGGCCCGCTCCCACCCCCAAACGCACCGACAGCGGCATCCGGCCTGACATCACCACGCTCGGCCCCGTTCACTGGCACGCACCCGATGCTCCCACCTTTGAAGCCCTCACCCTCGACAACCAGTTTGTCAAAAGCACCGACTTCACCTCAAAGAAGCCCACGCTGTTCATCTTCTACCTCGGCCATGGGTGCGGTCACGGCGTCGAACAGATGCAGGCCTTCTCGAAGGCCGTCGGGGACTTCGCCAAAGCCGGTATCCAGCTCGTCGCCGTCACCCTGGAGCCAACCACCGTGGCCGCAGGCATTCGCGCCAAACTCAATCTCAAGCCCGGCGCTCCGCTCCCCTTCCCGATTCTCAGCGACACCAGCCTCGCCGCATTCAAGGCCGTCCGCGCCCACGACGACTTCGAAAACGAAAACCTCCACGCCACCCTTCTCATCGACACCCATGGCAAACAGCGCTGGCAGGACATCAGCTGGGAGCCCTTCACCAATGCCAAATTCGCACTGGAGGAATCCAGGCGCCTGCTTCAGCTCGATGCCGAGGCAACCGTGATCAGCCATGCCAGCGAGTGATCCTCCGCCTGCGAAGTCGTTCATTTCACTCATCCGTGACGTTGCCGCGTACGGCTTCCTCCGTTAAAGCTGCCGCATGCCTTTCTCCCGTGCTTCCCTTTGGATCGTCGCTGCATTCACCACGCTCCTTCTGGCCGCCTGCCAGATGCCTGCACCACAGGTTTACCAGCCGCAGGCGGTTCAATCCGGGCCCTTCATGCTTGGGGTCGATGTCCTCGCATCGCGCGGCTTTGATTTGATCCGCGGCAAGCGCGTCGGCCTCATCACGAATCACACCAGTCTCACCGGGCGGGGGGAACGTACGCGCACGGTCATGCAGCGAGCGCTTGGGCACAATCTCACCGCGCTCTATGCACCGGAGCATGGCATCGACGGCACCGTCGGTGCCGGCATCCACGTCAGCACACGGCGCGACAGCGTGACCGGCCTCACGGTCTATTCGCTCTATGGCCCCACGCGCAAACCCACGCCAGCGATGCTCGCTCCCATCGACGTACTCGTGTTCGACCTCCAGGACATCGGCTGCCGCAGCTACACCTACATCAGCACCATGATCGTGGCCATGGAGGCCGCCGCAGAGAACGGCAAGCAGTTCGTCGTGCTCGACCGCCCGAATCCCATGGGTGGTTGGCGTGTCGAAGGCCCGCCTCTGGAGTCGAAATGGAAATCCTTCGTCGGCCAGATTCCCGTGCCTTACGTCCATGGCATGACCGCCGGCGAACTCGCCATGATGGCGTCCTCCCGCGGTTGGATGGCCCGCGTGCCGCGACTCGATGTCGTCAAAATGCAGGGCTGGCACCGTGGCATGGTCTGGCAGGACACGGGCCTGCGCTGGCATCCCACCTCGCCCAACATCCCCCATGCCACCTCACCCTTCTACTACGTCACCACCGGCATCCTCGGCGGAGCCACCTCCGTGGACATCGGCATCGGCACCGAGAACCCCTTCGGTTACGCCGGTGGCAGCGGCGTCAATCCCAATGCCCTGCTCGCCTACTGCCAGCGCCTCAACACGCCCGGCGTCAGTTTCGCACCTTATTCAAAGAACGGCTTCGGTGGCGTGCGTCTCAGCATTCATCCGCGTGCCACCGCCAACCTCACCGCGCTGGACATCCTCCTGCTTGCCGAAATCAACCGGCTCAGCGGAGGCAGGGTCGTCAGCCGCATGAGCGGATCGAAGCTGAACCTCTTCAACAAAGTCTATGGCAGCGAATCCCTCTACAGCGATCTCCGTCGTGGCGTCCCCGCCACCAGCATCGCCGCCCGATGGGAGAGTTATAACCAGAGCTTCCGCTCGCAAAGGCAGCGATTCCTGCTTTATCCTTGATCCCGACCATGGAAGACCTCGAACTCGCCCGCGCCTGCGCCCTTTACGCCGATGACAAAAAAGCGGAGAACCTCCGCATTCTCGACCTGCGCGGCCTCAGCCCCATCTCCGACTACTTTGTGCTCTGCACGGCCCTGTCCACGCCGCAGTTGCGCGCGGTGCGGGATGAGATCATCGAGCGCATGAAGGAGGAGCACGGCATCGCCCCCGATGTCAAAGACGGCAACTTCGAGAGCCAGTGGATCATCCTCGTCTATGGCAGCGTCATGGTGCACATCCTCACGCCCGAAAAACGCGAGTTCTACGCCCTCGAGGAGCTCTGGGGCGATGCACCGGAACTGGCCCTGACTCTGGAGAAACCGGTGCCTGAGCCGAAACCCAAGGTCAAAAAGGCGCCCGTGAAGAAAGTTGCGGCCAAGAAAGTGACAAAGGCCAGGGCGAAGAAGTGAGCCTCGGTGAGATGTGATGAGTTAGAAGTTATGAGGTATGGCGCAGACGCCTAACACTTAACCCATCACTCATAACCCTTCCCACCAGCATTTTCCGCTCGTCATTTAGCTCTGCATTCGCTACACAGCAGAGATGAACGTTCGCATCCTGCTCGTCCTCGTTTCCTGTGGCCTCAGCGTGGTCACCGGCCTTGTGATCGCACGCGGAGGTGCAGGAGTGACCGCAGCCAGACAGCGACCGCTCATCGGCCTGTCGATGGACACGCTCAAGGAGGAGCGCTGGCAGGTGGATCGCGATCTCTTCACGGCCAAAGCGCAGGCTGCGGGCGCCGATGTCCTCGTGCAGTCCGCCAACAGCAACGACGCCGTCCAGCTTCAAAATATCGAGAGCCCCATCACCCAGAAGGTCGATGCGCTCGTCATCATCCCGCATGATGGCGCGGCGATGGCCAAGGCGGTCGATCTCGCCCATCAGGCCGGCATTCCCGTACTCTCCTATGATCGGCTCATCACCGGCTGCGACCTCGACCTGTATCTCACCTTCGACAACGTGAAGGTCGGCGAATTGCAGGCCAAGTTCCTCGCCGATCGCATCCCAGCCAATGGCAAACTGCGCCTCATTCGCATCTACGGCGCGAAGACCGACAACAACGCCGAACTCATCAAGCAGGGCCAGGACAACATCCTCCAGC
>DAORHS010000514.1:0-4100 GCA_035438165.1 Prosthecobacter sp. | reverse complement strand
CCGGCCGAAGCGTGCGGAAACCTGCACGAGGTCGGGACCGAGCACACCGGCTGGCAGCGTGGGATCGGCGCTCACGCGATGGCAGAACACACACTGCGTGCGAATCAACGCGTCCTTCGCGCTGTCGCGGTTGCGCGTCTTCGCGTCCATCTTCGCCAGCAGCGGCTCCAGGTCCTCCAGCTTCCAGTTTTTGAACGTGTGGCCCGGCAGCGCATGCGGTGAGAGCGCCGCAGGTTTCGGCGGCTGAATCACTGCCGCGAGCTGCATCGCCTCGTCCGGCTTCAATGCCGCCGCCAGCTCGCTGCGGGTGTCGGCGATTGCTTTGAAGAAGGTGGACGCGCCATTCATCTTCTCCGCCTTGTTCAGTGCTTCAAACGCGACCTGCCGTTGTTCCAGCGTCCAGCCGTCCTTGAGGTAGCGCAGCATGAACGGGTAGAAGAGCAGGTCTTCGGATGTCGTGGCCGCTTTTAGCAGCGGCATGGTCTTCTCGATGACAGTCGGAGACTTCAAATAGACGAGCAGGCGGCAGAGTTCGCGGTTGAGGAAGACTTCGTCGGCAGGATAGGCCGCCCAAACATGCAGTTTGTCCTTTTGAGCAGGCTCGCCGTGCCGTGAGATGGCGACAGAGATGACGCGAAGGGCGTCGAGCGTCGGCTTCGGCGCAAGTTTTGTTACCGCATCGAGAATGGGTTCCAGATCAGCCTTCTCGCCCAAGCGGGCGAGGGCGAGCAGTTCGTGCATGTGGCCGGAGTGATGCGCTTGGTCACGCCATCCGGCCACGGGTCGGCTTTCGAGCGCAAGTCGTGCGGAATGACGTTCAAAGCGTCCACTGGGCCCCTCACCCCGGCCCTCTCCCCGAAGTGAATCGTTCTGCTTTTCATTCGAGGGGCGGGGAGAGGGAGCGGCCTGGCCCCCTCGCCCCGTCGAGGATTTGGCGAGGTCTGTTTTTTCCTTCGGGGAGAGGGTTGGGGTGAGGGGGCGATGTGTCACACGGTACAGCCCGCTCTGCGTGCCACGCCCGCCGGTGGTGAACCACATCGCGCCATCCGGGCCGATGCAGCCATCGGTGACGTTGAGGGGCCTTCCGGACACAAAATCCTCCTGTTCCGCTGTATAAGTCACACCGCTCTTGCTCAGATGCACCGCAATGATGCGTCCGTAGCTCCAGTCGAGGATGTACAGCGCTTCGCGATACTTCTGCGGGAAATCGGATTTGTAACCGAAGAAAATTCCCGTCGGCGATGAGAGGCCGATGTCGATCACGCTCGGCAGTGTGTCGGCATACCACGCAGGAAAGCGGCCGGTGCCTCTGCGCCAGCCGAAATCGGCGCCGGGAACGACGTGCAGCACGCGAGTGGGCATGTACCACGGCGTGCCGACATCGCGCTCCATGTCGGCGTCGAAGGTGAACAGATCGCCTTCGTGATTGAACGCGATGTCGAGCGGGTTGCGCAGGCCGCCGGCGAGCAGCGTGATTTTGCTGCCATCGGGTTTGACGCGGAGGATGTGTCCGGCGGGAAGCTCGACGTTGCCGTCGAACATGCTGCCGTCCCACGGATTCGGGATGAGCTGGTCGTTGGCGTAGTTTTTCAGCGGCGAGTAAGGCGCGATGTTTTCCGGAATGAGCACGTTGTTGCCATGCGCGACGTAGATGTCGCCATCGGGGCCGAGTTTGATGTGATTGCGGCCATGGCCGACTCCGCCGCCCGTGCGCATGAGCTCCTTACGCTCTTCAAAGACACCGTCGCCGTCTTTGTCGGTGAGGCGGAAGAGCGCTTTGGTGTTGTTGGCGTTCGCGAAGAGGGAACCGTGCGCGTAGAGCAGCCCGCGGCACTCCAGCAGCTCGTCGTCGATGGTTTCCATCTTCTGATCGCCGCTGCCGCTGAGCGTGAGCCGCAGGAGTCCTTTCTTTTCCTTCCCGAGCGTTATGCGGCCTTGCGGATCGAAGGCCATGGAAACCCACGAATCCTCGCCGGGTTGCGATGAGCGGATGAGTTCGGCTTTGAATCCTGGCAGCAAAGTGAGAGTGGCCGGATCCGTGGCCTCATTTTGCGCGCCGGGCTTGGCGAGCTGCCAGGAGTTGTAGGCGTCGAAGGTTTTCTTCAAATCGAACGGATTCGCGGTAGGGTCTGCGTCGGTGGCACCAGTGACGACAGCGTTCTGCCACGAGTCGTCGGTGACAATCCAGCGAACGGCGGCGAGATCACCGTTGAGTTCAAGCAGCGCGGCCACCTTGGCCTTTGCCGGTGCATGGAGGCCGATTTGATGTGACTGGCCATCGCTGAGCTGTCGCGTCAGATCCGTGCCGGTCGCGGCTTCTGTGGCATTCACCTTTGCCACGAGCTTCCCATCGACCGAAATCTCCATGTCCGCATCACCGGCCGTGAGAAGCACGGCTTTAAGGAGCTTGCCTTCATGTTTCACGGTTTTGGAAAACGTGACCGCACTGTCTGCGGACAGCCACAGCGGCGCAGGCGGGCGATTGGCGAGCTGGGCGAGGGATGGAGACGCGAGGAGCAGGAACAGAAGGCAGCGTGACATGCGCACAGAACGTGTCCCGCCGCAGGAGACTGTCGGACGAGATCAAAGTGGCTGCGTGCGGACCGTGAAGGTAATTTTATAAACTGGACCGGAATCTTGACGTCAGCCGGCTACGGATGCTGAAAAACAGGCCTTTTTGCGTCGATCCGGACCGTGCCATTAGCCATTGAAAGGCAACGGAGTGCGCACGTCTGGCCGGTTTCCGCCGCGCATGCTTAAGAACGTCGGCTTGACATTGTTTTGAAAATGAGTCTTCTAGTTCCACTGTGAAAAGCAAAATCTATATTCTCGACGACCATCCCATCGTTATCGAAGGGCTTAAGAAACTGATCGACCAGCAGGAGGACATGCAGGTTATCGGCAGTGCTGAAGATGCCAATACCGCTCTTCAGCAAATCGCCAAAATCAAACCAGATGTCGTGGTTCTCGACATCACATTGAAGGACCGCAGCGGCGTGGATCTCATCAAAAAGCTGCGTGCCAGCCATCCGAACATGCAAATCCTCGTGTACTCGATGCACGATGAAAATGTGTACGCGGAACGCTGCCTGCGCGCCGGTGCCATGGGCTATGTGATGAAGGGCGAACCCAGCGCCCGCGTGTTGCAGGGGCTGCGCCAGGTCGCCGCCGGCTCATTCTTCTTCAGCGCCGCATTGCTTGGCAGCATCGTCTCCGGCGGTGGTCCTCGCGGCGGTTCCCGTGGCGAACCCGCCCGCATGCTCAGCGACCGCCAGCTCGAAATCTTCGAAATGGTCGGACGTGGCTTTGACTCTCACAGCATCGCTGAAAAGCTCGGTCTCAGCGCCAAGACGGTCGATGCCCACAAGGCAAACATCCGCCAGAAGCTCGGCCTCGCCTCCGCCCGCGAACTGCTCATGGAAGCCGTGCGCTGGGTGGAGAAATAGGATCCATCCACATCACTCTTCATTCTCAACCACGGGCGGTGCGCAGGCACCGCCCGTTTTGTTGGAGCCGGTTCAATCCTTCGCCAATGCGTCGCGGTCTGATCTGGCCATGTCCGCGAGCCGCTCCTTCATCGCAGCGAGTTGGTCAGGCTTTTGGGCGGCGAGATCCGTGGTTTCGTTGGGATCGGCGATGATGTCGTAGAGTTCGTGCTTCGCCTTCTCATCGGCACCGTGAACCACGAGTTTCCATGGGTCGCACCGCAGCGAGCGTGACCTGAACCCCGGAGCCACCGTGTAAAGCGTGCGCGGACCTGCGGTGACACCCTCGGCCAGTTGCGGCCAGAGATTGACGCCGTCCCATTTCAGATTCTTCGCCGGTTCGAAACCGGCCAGCGCACAGAACGTCGGCATCCAGTCGGTGATCTGCACCGGCGCCTCATGCTTCCCGGCCTTGAGTTTGCCCGGCCAGCTTGCGATGCAGGGCACGCGGGTGCCGCCCTCATAAACGCTGCCTTTCTGACCGCGTAGCGGCTGGTTGCTGGCAGGCAGCGGGCCGGTGGGGTAATCGTCCGCCGGGTAGGTCTGGCCGTTGTTCTCCGCGTTGCTGCCACCGTTGTCACTGGTGAAGATGAGCAGCGTGTTCTCGCGCTGGCC
>DAORHS010000513.1:0-4103 GCA_035438165.1 Prosthecobacter sp. | reverse complement strand
TCCTCTGCATGGTGCTGTGGCAGATCCAGACAGGTGCCAGCACAAGTGGCGGACCGTGGCTGCTGAACCGCCTGATCTTTCTGATCGGCGGCGGCATTGAGGCGGCGGTGGTGATGTCACTGTTCGGCATGCGCGGCCTCCATGACCGCGTGTCAGGCTGCTCCGTGGCGCGGTTTGATGCCGCCGCCGCGCATCATCCTGCGTGGACGGCGGGCGAGCTGCATGTGAAGCAGCTCATTCTCAAAACGCCGCGCCTGCTGCTGCAGTTCGTGAAGAGCGCGAGCGGCATCTTCGACGCGAAAGGAAAGTTCTCATGGAAGGCGCTTTGCCTCTATCCGGTGCGCATGATCAAGTCGAAGACACGCGCCTTCCTCCAGGGCGCGGCGCTGGGCATGATCATCCACTTCTCCACCGTGGGCCTCAGCGGCGGCTACAACGACGTGGCCAGGTTCCCCACGATGCTGATGGTGCCCACGCTGTCGAAGTCCGCCCCGTCCTCCACGTTCTTCTTCCCGGTCGCCACGGCCTTGTGGGGTTCCGTGGCCGCGATGTTTGGCTTCGTCATCGGCGTGTTACGCGGCGGCGGCACGAAGAAACGAAGCGCGCCTCCACCACTGCCGGGAGCCGGTGTCGCGGCGGGTGTGCTGGCGTTCCTGGTTTGCGAAGAGCTTCAGGCGGATGATTCCGGTCTGTCGGAATGGGGCGCGGATCCCTCGCGTTTTGCAGCGGAGGGCGGGCTGAATCTCGTCGGCCAGAGCACGGTGGTCGGTACGGCGACGGGCGTCGGCACGGTGGTCGGTCAAACGGCTGGTGAAACTGTGGGCGACGGCCTCGCGCCCGGTGAAGGGAAACCGGGTGAGGGCTGGATGGTGCAGGACACGGACGGCAAGGAGCACTTCTTCCCCACCAAGGAAGACGCGTACAAATACTGGCAGACGCAGGTGGACAAGCAGCAGCAGGAGACCGAGCAGGAGCACACGCGGCTGACCCAGGAAGACTACAAGAACACCATCGAGCAAATCGGCTTCGTGCAGTCCATCCGCGATGGATTGAAGGCGACCGGACGAGATTGCAGCGAACAGGACCGCGAGATCGAGCGCCTCACCCGCGAACGCGAGCGCCTGAACAAGAACCTCGCTGAAAAGGGTGCGACCATCTCCTACACCGCCCGCGAGCGTGACATCTGGCGGCCCGATCCGGTGCTGGAGCAGATGGTGCAGCAACACAAGCAGGAGGCGCAGACGCTGCAGGACATTCACAAGACTGCGGAGGCCATCCGCAACCTCCAGGACCAGGGCAATCTCAGCTACACCGAAGGCCAGTCGGAAAAGATGCTTGAGAAGCTCAATCAGATGTCGGACGACCTGCTCAAGGGCAAACCGCCCTCACGTGAGCAGCTCAACAAAATCCGCAGCCTCATCGGCAAAGAGATGGACGCGGAATCCTCGCGTCAGGAGGCACGTGACTCCAACTGGGTGCGCGACGGCGCCGAGTCCACCTCACGCGAGGTTTTCACCGGCACAAACTCCGACGGCGAAACCTCCTACAAGGCCATGGTGCTGCGAGGACTGCTCGGCGCGGCCACCGGCGGCCAGTCGGAGTATGGCATGGAGGTCGCTGAAAAGATGTATGGCGTTCACGATGACGTCATGGCGGGCAAGAGCGGCATGGAGGCTTTCACCAACGCCGCGGGCAAGGTCATCTTTGACGAAGGCGTGGGCCGCGTGATGGAGAAGGGACTCGCCTTGACCGGCAAGGCCGCCGGCGCGGGCTATGAAGCCACCTTGAAGGGAACGGACTTTGACCGTGCGGCGAAGGAGCAGCTCGAAAAGGCAGGCAAGTTCCTGAATCAGGACGCGAAGGATCTCGTGAGCGGGCCAAAACCGAAGAACCCGGACCTGCCAAGCACCAAACTGAGCGGCCCGTCGGATGCCTCAGTCAAAGACCGCACGGATGCCTTCGAGAAAGGCCGCGAAATGGGCAGCAAGAAGGTCGATCAGCTCGAAGACGCGATGAACCAGCATCGCAACAATCCCACGCCCGAAAGCTCCGCCAAAGTGCGCGACGCGCTGGATGCGGTGCAGCAGGACAAACACGCGATGCAGTCGCTCAACGGCCGCACCGGCGACGCGGCGGACAATGTGCGCAAAGGCTTCAGCGAGGATCTCGGCCAGTCCTACAACCAGGCGCACGACGCGGCGAAGCAGCGCATCGCCAAGGAATACGGCGTTCATCCTGACGATGTGAAAGTCGTGCAGCCCACCAACAAGCCCGGCGCCGTGCCCGAACCCGATCCGAGCGGCTTTGCCAAGAAACCCAAGGGCGCGCCGAAAACGCATGGCGACGACATTGTGCAAACGCCCGGCAAGGTGCCGGACAACGTCAATCCGAAGAAGGCCAGCTTCGACCAGGACGTGACGTATCGCGTGAAGCAGGAGGGCATCGATCCGCGCACGGGCAAACCGATCAGCGGCCACGTCGATGTGCCAAAGGCGGACGCCAAGCGCATCTACAACGACGAATTCTACAAAGCCCGCCACGACGGCAAGCTGCCCTACCAAAAGAATCCGGACGGCAGCATCAAAATGGGCAGCGATGGCAAGCCCGCGATCGACACCAGGGCGGTGGATGACTACAACCACAAGATGGACCAGTCCGTGACCGACCGTCTCGACGCCGAGGCCTACGGCACCGGCGACAAAGACCTGCAAACCGCCACCAACAGCAACGTCAAGGGCCGCGATTTCAGCGACGTCGAAGGCGTGGGCAAAACGATGGAACACAAGCAGTACGAATGGCGCAACGAGGCGCAAAACATGCAGAAGCAGGCCGGCAGCCTGAACGAACAAGCAGCCCGTGAAGCCGCCAGCGGCAACGCGCAACGCGCCGCCGACCTCAAGAGCCAGGCAGACAGGCTCTCCGCCGCCGCCGAGGGCAAGATGGAGGAAGGGTTCCGCCAGACGACGAAGCAGTTCAAAAATCAGATTCAAGGCCGCGTGGACGCGCTGAACTCCAGCATGGGAAAAAACGTCGCCAATGTGCCGCCGAAGCTCACGGAGGCCGTCGGCATCATGGAGCAGTGCGGCAAGCCCGGCTTCTCCCCCGCTCAGGTGGAGCAAAAACTCGCCCAGATCGGCTACACACCCGAAAAAGTTGTGCAGCAGATGTCCAGCACACTGGAGAGCCTGCAAAAATTCAAACCCAGCGGCCTGCCAAAGCCGCCGAAACTCGTCCTGCCGCCCAACACCGGCCGCATCCTCGGCCAGACGCTCACCAAGGGCGCGCTCGATCAAAACTAACTCTTCATCCTTACCACGCTCATGAACTACGAAGGCAAAGATCTCGTCGCCACCGGCGCGGAACTCGTGGCGGCCTCTTCGCTGATCGGCGAGGCCTACGGCAGCCTCTCGCGTCTTCCGCGCGTCCTGCCCACACCCGAGGTCGAGGCGGAAGTGAAGGCGTTTTTGGAACAGCTCTCCCCCGAGCGGCGAAACATCACCACCGCCATGATCGCCGCCGTGGCCAATCCAGGCCGCGCTGGGACGCTGCACTACACGCTGGGCGATCTCGAAGTGCGGCGTGTCATCCTCGCATGGCATCCCGCCACCGGTCCCGCGTGGACTTTCATGTTCTTCGCCGGCACACGCTGGCATCTGCGGCTGCTCACGTCCGACGAACTGCTGAACGTGCTCATGGAAGTGCTTCAGGAAAGCATCCCGCTGCGCAGCACGCCCTACCGCTGCTGTCTGAACACCTCCTCTTCCCTGCTCTTCCTCGGCATCCTGCATCTGCTCCAGGCCGCGCACCTGCACGCCTGCCTCGGTCATCTCGAATCGCCCATCAGCCTCGATCCGTCCGTGCTGCCGGACGTGATGCATGAGGGCGGCACCGAGGACTTCCGCTGGCCGCTCTACTTTTTCGACAAAGTGCTTCCGCATTCCGTCGAGGTCATGCCGTGGGCTGAGGAGCTTGCCCCCGCGCTCGCCGATCTCGTCGCGCACGACCTCATCAAACTCCAAGGAAGCGATTATCAGCTCACACCGGCCGGATTCGCCTTCGCCGCTGCCTTCAGACATCATCTCACCAAGATCGGACTGCGCTTC
>DAORHS010000512.1:0-4106 GCA_035438165.1 Prosthecobacter sp. | reverse complement strand
AAAAGTTTTCGGGACACCGGCAACTGGAAGAAGGTCATCGGCTCCAAACCCGCCTTCGTCCTCATCCAGTTCGGTCACAACGACATGCCCGGCAAAGGCCCCAAGCGTGAGACCGATCCGGCGACGACCTATCCTGAAAACTTGGGCCGCTTCATCGATGAAGCACGGGCCATCGGCGCCCAGCCCATCCTCGTCACCTCACTCACACGACGAACCTTCATTGATGGCAAGATTCGCGGAGAACTGAAGCCCTGGGCGGATGCCGCCACGAAGGTGGCTGCGGAGAAGAAAGCCCCGCTCGTCGATCTCTTCACCCGCAGTGTCGATCTTCACAACAAGCTCGGCCCCACGGAGTCCGACACCTTCAATCCGCCTGGTAAAGACGCCAAAACCACCGATCACACGCATCTCAATGCGCACGGTGCGGCGGTCATCGCCAAAATCATCGCCGACGAACTGCGCAAGGTGGCACCCGAGTGCGCGAAGCTCTTGAAATGATCCCCGAGGGATCAAAGAAGATAGCCAGGGGTAAGACTGCGCAGCAGACGCCACCCCCGGATCACGCAAAACATTGTTTTGGATGAAGGACGCATGCCGGAGGTATGCGAGAGACGAACAAGGGCTCCACGTCATCGTTGGATGGTTGGAAGCTTCTCTCATACCTTCGGCATGCTCCCTTAAAACATGGAGGCTGATTTTTCTTGGACCAGGGGGCTTCGACCCCTGGCTTCCATCTTTGATCCCTCCGGGATCACTTCTTGATCAGCTTCGTCTTATTCTCCTTCCATGCAGCATTCGGCGCAGCCTCCCAAACCCGGAAGTTCCGCACGCGGCTCTGGACACCGGCCACGAACATGATGCTGCATTTGCGCGAGGTGATAAGCGGATGACTCCCGGTGAGCGTCTTTCCATCGACCGTCACGCACATCTCATCGCCGAGGATCTCGAACAGCACGGTGTGCCATTCGTCGAGCTTGAGAGGCGTCTTCACCTCACCCAGCGGCACGGCCTTGTCGGGTCCACCGTGATCGTTGTCGTCCTTTTGAATGCGGAAGCCGCCCTGGTTCAGCATCACGCTGCACACGTAGTCCTTCGTGTCCGTCGTGCGCACGCTCACGGAGCGGTATTTGCGGCCTTCGAGCGGCACGTCGTCCATGCGTACCTCGCATTGGATCACCACATTCGTGAAATCGAAACCATAGCTCGCGGTCGCGGGATGATTCACCTTCGGATTTTCGCGGCCGATGAAATGGCCGTCCTTCACCTCCCAGCGACCGCCGCGCTCGACGGCGTTGTGGCGCCAGCCCTTGAAGCCGCTGGCGAATCCGTTGCTCTTGCCGTCGAATTTCGGCAGCGCTTCGGCGAACGGCTGATCCACGAGCAGCTTGCCGCGCGCGGTCATGAGCGTGGGCAGTTCCTCCGCGTGAGCGAACGTGGCGGCAAGAAGCAGGGCGAGGAGCGTTTTCATGGGATCAATGGGCGAGGGCCTTGGTAAGAGTTTCGGCGACGGCGTTCACGATGAAAACCATGCCTTCCTTCTTCCAGTGAAACATGTCGCCCGCCGCGAGCGGCAGATGCTGCATCATCAGCCCACCGAGATCGTTGATGGCCACGCCTTCCTCCTTCATCACCTTCAGGGCCATCGCGTTGTGCGCGTCGATGGTTGGCTGGATTTCGGGATTGATCTTCTCCGGCTCGCCTTTGACCGTCACAGGCGTGATGGTGGCCCAGATGAGCTTCGCTTTTGGGGCTCCTTTCTTGATGCCCTGCACAAACGCATGCGTGAGCGGCTCGAACTGTCCTTCAGGAATGCGTCCCTTCTGCCAGCCATGCAGGCCGAGATTGAAATGCACGACGGCGTACTCGTGCTGCTTGAGGATGTCTTCGACAATGGCCGGCAATCGTTTGTCCCCCTGGCTGATGGGCGTGATCCACGCATCGATGTTCGCCTTGCCTTCGAGCGCCTTGCGCACGGGTTCCAGATAGCCGCTCGCGATCGAGTCGCCGATCAGCAGCACTCTGGGAAGTGACGCATCCTTCACCACCGCCTCCCGCAGGCTCCAGTTGCCGACCTTGGGCGGCAGGCGCTTGTCCGTCTCGGTCTGTTCCGGGATTTTGACCTGCGCATGCAGGCTGGCGGCAACTAGGAATGCGAAGAGGGCAAGAAAGCGTTTCATGGGCAATGGCAAACGGGATGGATCAGCATGGTGTTGCAGCTTGGCGCTGGCCGCAAAGGAGTCTATGATCGACGAGTGAAGTTTATGCCGGGAATCGCAGGCCAGTTGCTGGAATTGAGGCGTCTCGTGGGGACGTTGGCGCTGGCATTGGTGTTGCAGACCCAGGCGCAGACCACTGAGAAGCCCTGGGCGGAACGCGAGACGAAGCTGGCGAACGAGTATCTCTCGCTGCTCGTGCAGCAGCCCGAATACGGCCGTGTGCTGGACCTGCTGTGGGCGCTCTATGAGAAGCACGACGCGACGAAGCTGCTGGTCGAAAACGTCTCGCAGCAGGCGGAGCAGTCGAACTTCGAGGCGGTCAAAATTGTTGAGGCGCACCTGATCCGGCGCAGCGGCGATTTGAAAAAGGCGGCGCAGTTGTATGACAAACTGCTCAAGGCGGACTCGAAAAACCTGATCCTGCTTCGATCACGAGCGGAGGTGGCGCGCGAGCTTTCGGATCCGGTCACGGCGTTCACGCTGATTAAAAAGGCGGCGGAACTGGTGCCGGCAGACGATCCGCAGGGTCCGCAGATGTGGATTGAGCTGGGCGGCATGGCCCTGGCGGGCGGCAAGAACGCCGAGGCGGCGGATGCCTATGAGCGTGCCGCGAAGCTGAAGCCACAGGACATCGATCTCGCACGGCAGGTGGCTCAGTTGCTTCTCCAGGCGGGCTTTCCCGATCGGGCGGCAGGCTTCTTTGCCAGACTCGCGGATCAAAAAGATCCGCAGCGCAAACTCGACGCACTCTACGATCTGGCCCGCATCTATGAGCACGCCGACGAGTTCGCCAAAGCCGACAAGGCGCTGACCGACGGGCTGGCGCTGCTGCATTTTCGCGACGGACGTTATCTCGACTTCTTCCGCCGCCGCGTGCGGCTGCATGAGCGTTTTGGGGCGCTGGAGGACTTGGGAAAGGCGCTGGTCGCCGCCGCCAAGAACACGCCGCCCTCCGAGCAGGCGCTGCTGGATGCCACGCGGTATTTTGAGCTCACCGTCGAGCCGGACGAGCAGTTGAAATGGCTGCGCGCACTGGTGCAGGCCGTGCCGCAGGTGGAAGACTACCGCTGGGAGCTGGTGCGCACGCTGCTTGATCACGAAGGCGCTTCCGAGGCGGCGAAACTGCTCGACGAGCGGCTCAAAAACGACGGCAGCGATCTGCCGGCGATCGTGCTGCTGCGCTGCGAGGCCGATCTGCGCAGCGGCGATGCGAAGAGCGCGACGGAGCGCCTGCTGATACTGCTGGAGGTGCAAAACTCGTCCGAGGTGGAAAGACAGACACTGATCTTCGCCCAGGCGCGGGCGCTTGACGCCGTGGTCGAAAAAATCCTGCGCGCCCGCGTGCAGCGGGATCCGCAAAAGGCCGAGGCGGTGTTCGAGCTGGCCGCCTTCTTTCGCGGGCGGCGTGATGTGGCGTCTGAGGACAAGCTGCTGCGTGAATTCACCGGTGGCGCGGCCACGGAGGAGGAACGGCAGAAGCGGCTGAGTGATGCGTCGAGCTTTCTCGCGGCCAGCAACAATCTTGACAGCGCGATCATCCTGGCGCGCGAGGCAGTCTCCAAACCGGGCGCCGGACGCGGGCAATGGCTGCATCTGGCGGAGCTGCTGGCGGAGCAGGGCGAAAACGATGAAGCCGCGGAGTGGATCGAGAAGGCATGGCATGCGAGCACGACGGACGAGGAGCGCGTGGATGTCGATGAGCGCATGCTGTCGATCCTGATGGGCGACACCAAGACGGTGCCGAAGCTTCCGGGGCTGGGCGTCGAGTTCAAACTTCCCGATGCGTTTACCGGAGCCGGGTTTGCGAGCGGCGATGAAAAAGACGGCCTTGGGCTGAAACGTGAGACGATGCCGGAGCGAGTGGTGACGTTCGCCACCGAGACGATCGAC
>DAORHS010000511.1:0-4112 GCA_035438165.1 Prosthecobacter sp. | reverse complement strand
GTGCTCGTCACCACGCTCACCAAGCGCACGGCGGAGGATTTGACTGACTACCTGCGCAATCTCGACTTCAAAGTCCGCTACCTGCACAGCGACATCGACGCCATCGAACGCGTCGAAATCCTGCGCAGCCTGCGCTCCGGCGATTGCGACGTGCTTGTAGGCATCAACCTCCTCCGCGAAGGCCTCGACCTGCCCGAAGTCAGCCTCGTTTGCATCCTCGACGCCGATAAAGAAGGCTTCCTGCGCAGCGAATCGTCGCTCATCCAAACTTCCGGCCGCGCCGCACGTCACATCAATGGCGAGGTCGTCCTCTTTGCCGACATCGAGACCAAAAGCATCCGCGCCCTGCTCAGCATCAGCGGCTACCGCCGCCAGGTGCAGACCGACCACAACGAGAAACACGGCATCACCCCGCAAACGGTGCAACGCGCCGTGCAGGAGAGCCTGCAAGTGCTCGGCAAGGCCCGTGAGATCGAAGAAAACGTCGTCCGCGAAGGCGGCGGCGATTTTGCCATCACCGAGACGATCCGCGAACTCGAACAAGAAATGGCCGAGGCCGCCAGCAAACTCGAATACGAGCGCGCCGCCTTGCTGCGCGACCAGATCCGCGAACTCAAGAAGCGCGCCGGTTTGAACACCGACGACACCGGCACGCTGCCGCAACGCAAAAACGTCGTTTACGGGAAGCCAAAACGCGGCGGCAAGAAGCGCGGGTGATCAAACGCTACACAGATTCATGAAACGACGCTCCTTCCTCCTCGCCTGCGGCTCGACCGCCTTTGCCGCCAGCGGCAGTGCCACACTCCGCATCGGCCAGATCGGCACCGAGCATGCGCATGCGGCGGGAAAGATGACCGCGATGCGTTCGCTGACGGAGCTTTGGGAGGTTGTGGGCGTGACGGGGCCGAAGGGCTATGAGGGCGTGAAGTCGATGAGCGTGGAGGAACTGCTCGCCGTGCCCGATTTGAAGGCCGTGGCGGTGGAAACAACCGTCGAGGACTCCTGCGCGACGGCGATGCGCTGCATTGAGGCGGGCAAGCATGTGCATCTGGACAAGCCGGGGGCGCTGAAGCATGACGAATTCAAACCCATGCGGCTCGAAGCCGAGAAACGCGGCCTCACCGTGCAGATGGGCTACATGCTGCGCTACAACCCGGCGTTTGAGCTGCTTTTCCAAGCGGTGCGCGAAGGCTGGCTCGGCGAGATCACGGAGATCGACGCGGCGATGGGCAAACTGGCTGATCCACGCACACGGCAGCAAATTGGTGCGCTGGAAGGCGGCGGGCTGTTTGAACTGGGCTGCCACATCATCGACGCGGCGATGACCATTCTCGGCAAACCGACCGCCTTGACGGCTTTTTCGACGCCGGTGGGCAGCGATGGCGTGCAGGACAACCAGATGGCTGTTTTGAAGTATGCGAAGGCCACGGCAGTCATCCGCTGCAATCACGCGGACCCGTTTGGCGGATCACGGCGGCGGTTCAACGTGACCGGAACCGAGGGGACCTTCGAAATCGTGCCGCTGGAGAGCGGGAAGGTGAATCTGTCGATCACCAAGGCTCGTGGTGCTTACAAGAAGGGTGCGCAATCGTTCCAGCTCGTGGTGCCCAAGGATCGCTATGCAGGCGAGTTCACGGATCTGGCCAAAGTCGTGCGCGGCGAGAAAAAACTCGCCTGGGATGCGGCGCATGACATTGCCGTGCATGAGACGGTGCTGCGTGCGGCAGGGGTGTGGAAATAGCACGGGCAGCGCAAAGTAGGTCTGTTCCTGTGGAACAGGCATCCTTGTTGAGCAGCAACAAGGCTACTATTGCGTCGCGAACTTCGTCAGCAGGCCGCGTTTGCGGGTGAGATTGAGCACCCAGACGAAGAGCCAGCCGGCGAGGGCGAGGTAGATGACGTTCAACCCGGCGGCGAGCCCGAGATGACTCCAGCTCATGCTGCCGGTCTTCATCACCTCGCGCATGCCTTCAAAAATCGGCGTGGCGGGAAACATCCAGGCGATGGGCTGCGCCCACGCGGGCATGTCCTCGACACGGTAAAACACGCACACGACGGGCTGGATGAAGAACGGTACCGCCCAGGCGAGCGATTCGGCGGCCTGGCCCCAGCGCAGGATGAGCGCGGTGGAGATCATGCCGAGCGCCCAGCCGAAAACCATGAGGTTGAGGAAGAACGGCACCAGCCACCAGTGAAGCTGGAAGATGTTGAACGAGTAGCCGATCCACGAGACGAGGCTCATCACCACAACGGTGACGAGAATGCGTAGAAAGCCGACCACAAACGTGGCGCTGAGGTATTCCACCGTGCGCACGGGCGCGACGAAGACATTCAGCAGGTTGCGCGTCCACACGTCCTCCAGGAACGAGATGGCCACGCCTTGCTGAGCGCGAAACAAGACATCCCACAGGATCATCGCGCCAAGGAAGAACAGGATGAAGCTGCCAAACTGCGCGTCGCTGTTCTTCTGGATGAAGACGGTGACGTTTCCCCACACGACGAGATCGACGAGCGGCCAGAAGACGAGTTCCACGAGGCGCATGGGCGTCCGTGAGTAGAGAAACAGGTAGCGCATCACGAGCGCGCTGATGATGCGGAGGTTCATGATTCGGTTTCTTTTTTCGGCTCGTCCACGATCTCGCCATCGCGGGCGATTTTGATGAAGACGTCCTCAAGATTGCTGCTGCTGGACTGCGCAACGATGTCCGAGGGCGTACCTTCGCAGACGATTTTGCCTTTGTGCAGGAAGATCACGCGGTCGCAGACCTCCTCGATGTCGCGCATGTTGTGGGAAGTGTAGAGGATGCCGATGTCGCGCTCGCGCTGCACCTTGCGCACAACCTTGCGCACCTTGTCAGCGATGTCCGGATCGAGTGAGGCCGTGGGCTCGTCGAGCATGAGCAGTTCGGGATCGTTCAGGAAGGCCTTGCAAAGATTCACCCGCGTGGACTCGCCGGCGGAGAGCTGGCCGGTGACACGTTTGTAGAGATGCGTGATTTCGAGCAGTTCGAGGAGTTCGTCGATCTTCTGCTTCCGATTCGGCACCCCGTAAATGCGTGCGAAGACGCTGAGGTTCTGCCATACGAGCAGATTGGCGGGCAGGGCGGTGTAGGCGGACGAAAAATTCGTCCGGCGGAGAATCTCGATGCGATTGGCCTGCAAAGGGAGACCAAAGGCGGTCAGCTCACCCGAGGTCGGTAGCGTAAGGCCGAGCAGGCAGTTCATGGCGGTTGTCTTGCCCGCGCCGTTCGCGCCGAGCAGGCCGAGAACCTCGCCGCGATGCAGCTTGAAGCTGAAGCAATCGAGCGCCTTCACGCCGTCGAACTCACGCGTGAGTTCGCGGGCTTCGAGGATCACTTCACGGGTGTCGGGAGCGGACATGCGGCTTCAGAGATATTCCTCGATGGGCAGTTTGCCGTTCGAAGCGCAGATGAACATGGTGCCGGGCTTGGTGGTGCTGGGTTTTAGCATCACTTTGCCGCCGCCCTCTTCGACCATGAGCTGGCCGGCGGCGATGTCCCAGAGGCTGATCTGTTCTTCCACATACGCATCGAGACGACCGCAGGCGATGTAGGCCATGGCGAGGGCGGCGCTGCCGAGCATACGCGTCTTGCGCACCTCGTAGGCGATGCGCTTGTAGCGGGCGAAGCCGAGATCGAGCGCCTCCTTGCTCTTCGAGAACCCGACGGTAACAACAGCTTCGGCCATTTCAGCGCGGTCGCTGACAGCGACCGTTTTGCCGTTGAGCATCGGCTTTCCACCGCGCACGACGGTCCAGGTTTCGTTCTGGTTGGGATCAAAGATGACGCCGATCAGCAGCTCCTTGGACTCGCGTTTTCTCGCGGCGATGGAGACACAGTAGTGCGGGATGCCAAAGAAGAAATTCACCGTGCCGTCGATGGGATCGACGATCCACTCGACATCACCATTGCCACCCGTTTCGCCGCCTTCCTCGCCGAGGATCGCGTGATCG
Source organism: Prosthecobacter sp. (assembly GCA_035438165.1). Lineage (GTDB taxonomy): Bacteria > Verrucomicrobiota > Verrucomicrobiia > Verrucomicrobiales > Verrucomicrobiaceae > Prosthecobacter. The sequence continues at coordinate 139 of DAORHS010000511.1, read as the reverse complement.
GGGAAGCGGGCGAGGATCATGTCGGTGATGAGCTTCTGGCTCTGCACGTCGAGCTCCAGCTTGATGTCGTGGCGCTGCATTTCGTTCACCGTGAGTTCGGAACCAAAGTTCTCTTTGATCATTTTGCCGGCGGCATGCG
>DAORHS010000510.1:0-4119 GCA_035438165.1 Prosthecobacter sp. | reverse complement strand
CGAGGCGATGATTCTCTCCGGCGATGGCAAGGGTGGCGACCTGGGTTATCCCAGCACTGTGGAACTGCCCGACGGCACGCTGCTCTCCGTCTGGTATGAGAGCATGGCAGAGCCCAAACTCGCCGTGCTGCGGCAGGCGACGTGGCGGCTGGAATGAGACTTCCATGAAAAAGCATTTCCTCCCCTGCCTTCTCCTTCTGACCGGGCTGGTCCATGCCGGGCCCGTCAAAGTCTTCATCCTCGCCGGGCAGTCCAACATGGAAGGCCAGGCGGTCGTGGATCTCAAAGGCAAGGACTACAACGAGGGCAGGGGCACGCTGGTGAAGCTCATGCAAGATCCGGCGAAAGCACCGATGTTCGCTCGGCTCAAAGACAGCGACGGACAGTGGGTCGTACGTGACGATGTTTTCGTGCGCTATCAGCGCGAGGATCGGCCGCTGCTCACCGGGCCGCTCACCTTGGGCTTCTCCGTTTATGGCGACGTGCATCACTTCGGCCCCGAGTTGCAGTTCGGTCATGTCATTGGCGATGCGTTGGAGAATCCGGTGCTGCTGGTCAAGACCGCATGGGGCGGCAAGAGCCTGTATCGTGACTTCCGTCCACCTACGGCCGGTGAAGAGGAGGGAAAATACTACTTCCTCATGCTGGATGAGGTGAGGAAGGCCATCGCGCGCATAGGCACTGATTTTCCGACGCTCAAAGGACGTACGACGGAGCTGGCGGGCCTTGTGTGGTATCAAGGCTGGAACGACGGCGTGCATCCGAAGACCGCAGTGCCCGAGTACGAGCAGAACCTCGTGCATTTGATCCAGTGTGTACGCCGCGATTTGCAAGAGCCGAAGCTGCCTGTAGTCATCGGCGAGCTAACCGGCCCGTGGGTAAAGGCACCCCCGGAATGGGAGCAACTCCGCGCCGCGCAGGCGGCTGTCGCGGAGCACGCCGAACTCGGTGGCAATGTCGTCTTCGTGCCCACGCGCGACTTCGTGCGCAAAGCCGATGACTCGCCAAACACCGGACACGGACATCACGAATTCGGCAATGCAGAGACTTGCTTTCTCGTCGGCGATGCCCTCGGCAAGGGCATGCTATCACTGCTGACGGGCGATCTGCATCTCACCAGTCCGCTCGATTACCAGGTCATCCAGCGCGCCAGCAAAAGCAGCGGCAATATCCCGATCGCGGGCAAATCAACGGCGACGGCCATTGAAGCTCGAATCGGCATGACGGGTGATTGGAAGAAACTCGACGCTCATTTTGAAAAGGGAGTTTTCCACGCGACGCTGAAGGCTCCTGCAGGCGGCTGGCATCGACTTGAAGTTCGTGCGTTGAAGGATGGCAAGGTCGTCGGCGAAACGTCTGTCGCGCATGTCGGGATTGGCGAGGTCTTTGTCGTCGCCGGTCAGTCGAACTCGGCGAATCACGGCCAGGAAAAGCAGACCACGCAAACCGGACGCGTCGCATCCTTCGACGGGCAGCGCTGGCAGCTTGCGAATGACCCGCAGCCCGGTGCGAGCGGACGCGGCGGCAGCTTCATGCCACCGCTGGGCGATGCGCTGGTGCAGAAGTTCAACGTGCCGGTGGGGTTCATTCCCTGCGGCATCGGTGCGACGAGTGTGCGCGAATGGCTGCCGAAAGGCGCGACGTTTCCCAACCCGCCGACCATCGAATCGCGCGTGCAGAAGCGTCCCGATGGAACGTGGGAAAGCAAGGGTGCGGCGTATGATGCCTTCGTGGCTCGCATGAAATCACTCGGGCCGCATGGCTTCCGCGCCGTGCTCTGGCATCAGGGCGAGAGCGATGCGAATCAGAAGGACCCGACCCGCACGCTGCCAGGAAAACTCTACCGCGAGCATCTCGTGCGCGTGATCCGCGATTCGCGCCGCGACATTGGCTGGGAGGCGCCGTGGTTTGTCGCCCAGGTCAGCTACCATGTCCCCGGCGACGAAGCATCACCCGACATCCGTGACGCTCAGGCATCCCTCTGGAAAGACGGCATCGCATTCGAAGGCCCCGACAGCGACGCGCTCAAAGGCGAACTGCGCGAGCGCAATGGCCAGGGCGTTCACTTCAGCGGTCCCGGCCTGCGTGAGCATGCGGCCAAGTGGGCGGAAAAACTGGTGCCGTGGATCGAGACGAAGTGATGCGATGGAAGCTGGAAAGACTTTCATCTCGCCAACGCTTTCTTGTTTCATGATGCTTCGCCACGTCCTGCCTTCGGTCCTTCTGGTCACATCCGTTTTCGCCGACTCAAACTGGCCGCAGTTTCGCGGAGATGACGGACTCGGCATCGGCACCGGAAAGCCGCCGGTGGAGTTTTCGACCGAAAAAAACCTGAAGTGGCAGGTCGAAGTGCCGTTTGGGCATTCATCGCCGTGCATCTGGGGTGACAAGATCGCGCTCACGGGCCTCGCCGATGGCAAGCTGGTCACGTTTTGCCTGAGCAAGACGGACGGGCACGAGCTGTGGCGCGTGGCGGCTCCGGCGCAGAAGGTCGAGGGCACGCATCGCATCGGCAGTCCGGCGGCGCCGACTTGCTGCACGAATGGCGAGCGCTTGATCACGTATTTCGGCTCGTTCGGCGTGCTGGCGTATGACTGGAACGGCAAGGAGCTGTGGAAGAAGCCGCTGCCCGCGCCGGTGGTCGAGTTTGGCACGAGCACATCGCCGATCATTGCGGACGGGAAGGTGATCATCGTCGCCGATCAGGATGTCGGCAGCTACATGATCGCGCTGGATGTGAAGACGGGCGCTGAAGTGTGGCGTGTGGATCGCAGCGAGTTTCGGCGCGGCTTTTCGACACCGTTCATCTGGAAGCACGATGGCATCGAGGAACTTATCGTTTGCGGATCGCTGTGGGTGCGCGGTTATGATCTGAAGGACGGCAAGCAACGCTGGTCCGTCCGCGGCATGGCGCGGGTGGCCAATGCCAGTCCCGTGGCTGCTGACGGCGTGCTGCTCGTCTCAAGCTGGAACGTCGGAGGTGACGAAGGCGACCGCATCGAGATGGAACCTTTTGAAACCTTCGCCGCTGCCAATGATGCGGACAAAGACGGGCTGCTCACGCTCGGAGAATTTCCCAACGGCCCGATCAAGGCCCGCTACTCGCAGATCGATGCCGACAAGGACAGCAAGGTCACAAAGACGGAGTATGAAGTCATTCGCGGCATGTTTGCCGACGCGGTGAATCAAATCTTCGCCATCAAGCCCGGTGGCAACGGTGACATCACGAACACGCACGTCCTCTGGCAGCAGAACAAGCACCTGCCGTATGTGTCGTCGCCCATCGCTACAAACGGTCGCGTCTTCACGATGAAGAGCGGCGGCCTTGCCTCGGCCTACGACACGAAGAGCGGCAGCCCGGTTTACCAGGCCGAGCGCGTCGATGCCTCCGGTGATTACTATGCCTCGGCCGTCGCCGCAGACGGTCGCGTCTATGTGATCTCCCAGCGCGGCACCGTTGTGGTGCTCGATGCGACGAGCGACAAGCTCAACGTCCTCGCTCGCAACGACCTCAAAGAGCCCGTCTTTGCCTCGCCGGCGATTGTCGATGGCGTGATCTACATCCGCACCGACAAGCACCTGTTCGCCTTCGGTCAGTGAGCGCCAGTGTCGGGCGTGCCGTCAAACATGTTGGGCTTCGTCTTCATCAGCAGCCAGAACAGCGATGACCCGGCATACAATGCGGTGAAACAGATCAGCACCGCGTCCCAACCGCCGGCATGAGCGAGCAGCCATGGCACCACGACCGGAAACGCCGCCGCTCCGAGATTGCCGCACATGTTCATCACGCCGCTGATCGTCGCCACGTGTGAACCGCCGACATGCATCATCACCGTGCTCACGCAGGGATTGCCCACCGCCGCGCAGAACATGCCGAGGCTGATGATCAGCACCGCCGTGAGCGCATGGCTGACAAACCACGCCGAGAACACCAGTCCAGCGCACACGAACAACGCGGCCGCCGCGAGGCCCTGACGTGCGAGCCGCTGGCTGCCCGTCTTGCGCAGCACCGCATCCGAAACCGCGCCGCCGAGCAGCGATCCGGTCAGGTCGCCGATAAGCGGTAGCGCCGTGAGCCAGCCGGCGGTGATCAGCCCCACACCGCGAGCCTCCTGCAGA
>DAORHS010000509.1:0-4124 GCA_035438165.1 Prosthecobacter sp. | reverse complement strand
CAGCGACTAGCAGAACCTGATAAGCGCTTTCGATGATCTTGTTCCAGTCGAGCGGGAAGGCTGACAAAAGATGGCTGTTTTGCGCGAGGCGTCGCATCAGCCTGCAGCGCACGGGGAAAGCAAGTTGGTCGCTTAGGAGAAGACGCTGAAGATCGCCCGTGGCCTCGGCCGGCAGCCATTGCAGGATGAGGAGCAGCTCGACTGCGGCACAACGCGTCCTTTCATCCGAGTTGCGTGTTTCCTGAAGAAGAAGGGCCGCCTGACCTCCCCGGGCATCCCCATCCAGATTCCATACGGCAGCGGATCTTCCCTTGAGACGCGGAGAGTGCAGGTCCAGATCCCGGTCAAAGACGAAAGTTTCGTCGCTCAAGCCAGCGAGCACGGAGCGGAGAAACTCCTTGTCCTTGAGACGGCCCGCCTCCACCACAAACAGAACAGCGGCCTCCCGAGTCTGCAAATCAACCGTGGAGTCCAGAGCAGCCTTCAGAAATGTGTCCGACGGCTGCAGGGCGTTGCGGGCCGCCAGCCGCAGGACGAGATCGGCGAGAAGTGGATCTTCCGCATGACCGGGGCCGATTTCCATCTTTACCTCGGCTGCTTCATTGAGACCTGGGACAAACTCCAACACCTCCGCCCACGAGCCTGCCAGACGTCCTGCAGCATGGATGGCCGCCCCAAGGAATATTTCCGGGGATTTTGGGGTGAGGAGCTTTTTCACCTGGGCCAGGGTGGTGCCTCGCGGAACGATGCCTGCCTCCTCCATCTGCGTGAGCACGCCGAGCGCTCGGGCCTGGTAGTCCGCGTCATGCAAGGGCATCTGCGTCACAAGCTCCTGGGACACTGACGGGATGAACTCGGCGAGGCTTCCGATGGCTGGGAGAACTTCCATACCAACCTCAGGGAAAGGGGGATTTCTCAGGCAGGCGGTGATGAAGTCAGCGGTTTCCCGCCGGGTGCTGAGGGGGATCTTGGGGTGTTTTTGAAGCCAGGAAAAGTAGTGCGGCCAGTCCTCTCTGGCCAAGGTGGGAGTCAGAGACCGCATGCTTTCCACAGCCTGCCCTCCGAGAAGAGCTAGGCTCGCCACGGCCATCTCCCTCCGGCGTTGGTCGGCCTGCGGACCGGGATCTCTAAGTACATCTGCAAGCCGGGCTACGACAAACTCGAGGTCTTCTTTCTCCAGCAGGATGTCCAGGCCGTGGGCGACGAGTATGGCCGCGATGTGAAGCAGCATGAGCTGTCTCGCCGGCTGCACCACTTCGGCCCGTGCCTGCTGGAGGCACAGGCGTAAAACGGCCCGCCGCTCCTGCTCATCCAGAGGCGGGGTCTGCTCCAGCACGTCCTCAATGGCGAGAGTCAGCACTGCGTGATCAGGAGAGCGGAGGATCATTAGCAGGTGATCACCCCAGCCAGCAGCCATGGGAACTGGCCCGGGGAATGGGAATGTGTCGTTCGCGTGGCAGACGGGAGTTCGGAGTCCAGTTCCTAGAGCAACGAGCGCCGCTAAAACCATTGCTCTCGACCGGGAGGCTCTGCTTTGAGCAAAAATACGGCGGGTCAGCCAAGAGCAGGAATCGCCGTGCATATAGATTTGTTTGTAAGGTTCAGTTGCCGGAGGTCAAATGTCAGGATCGCGCATCATGACGTACAGCTTAAAAACTGGCGCGACAGAAACCTTTTGCAAATGATGTGACAAGTCACGCCCTCGCATGTTTTGGCTTTTTTGCTGTGCCCCTTCACGTCCCCTCCTTCACCTCCACACTGTCGTCCCCTGCACGATGCGCTTCAGGAGCTGGCCGCGCTGTGGATCAGAGGGTGTGAAGAGATGCGGACTGCCGCCCGAAGCATAGTGGCAACCAACGGCGACGCTGAGTGTGTCTCCCTGAAAATCGCAGCCGCTCGATACTTCACGGTCCACCATCGGGTGGATCAGCTTTTCATTAAACTCGGCAACCTCAGAGATGCGATCTTGCTGCGAAACGCAGTTTGAGTGCGCAATTTGCGCGGCGATGTCGGTTGCTGTTTGTCGCTGAAAGTGAGTGTGTCAAGACTCGGAACGCTACTTGCCGAGCTTGTAGATGACTCCGTTCCAGTCGAGCACGAGCAGGTCTCCGGCGGCGTTGGCGCAGAAGGCGGTGGGTTTGACCAGGACGGCGGGCTTTTTCTTGGGATCGTTGGCCGGGGTCTGCGGGCTGGTGTAGAGGAGGTCGTTGGAGAGCGTTTTGCCGGCGTCGTCGGTTTTGAGCGCCCAGATTTTGCCGAGGACGAAGTCGCCATAGACATACGCGCCCTGGAGTTCAGGCAGCGATTTGCCAGTGTGGACGATGCCGCCGGTGATGCTGAGGCCTTCGGCGTGGTTGTAGGAATGGATGGGCTCGATGAACTTGGCGTCGGCAGGCGGGGTGTCGGTGTTCAGAACGAAGGGGACGGGGCCTTCGCGGAACTGCCAGCCGTAATTGCCGCCGTTGGTGATCCAGTTGATCTCCTCCCAGATGTCCTGGCCGACATCGGCGCACCAGAGATGGCCTTTGGCGTCAAAGCTCAGGCCCCAAGGGTTGCGGATGCCGTTGGCGTAGATCTGCGGCAGCGCATTGACGCCGCTGGCATACGGATTATCGGCGGGAATGCCGTAGGCGTTGCTGTACTCGCGGCTGTTGACGTCGATGCGGAGGATTTTGCCGTAGAGCGTGGCGTTGAGCTGGGACATCTTGAGTTCGCCGTTGCGCTTCGAGTTGTCGCCGACGCCGATGTAGAGGAAGCCGTCGGGGCCGAAGAGGATGTTGCCGCCGTGGTGGTTCCAGTTGATGAGCGGGACTTCGAGCAGGGTGCGCTCGGATTTTTCGTCGGCCTTGTCGCCATCGGCCTTCATCTCGGTGATGACGAGGCGTTTCGGCTTCTGTAGCGTGTAGCAGAGGTAGAAGAGGCCGTTGTCTTTGAACTTCGGATGGAAGGCAAGACCGTTGAGACCTTCTTCAAACAGGCCGTCCTTCGCCTCCATGCCACGGGTGGAGAGATCGAGGAAGGTTTTGGCTTCGGCGGCCTGTTCGTCCTTCGGCAGGATGAGAATCTGGCCGCGCTGGAGGGCCAGAAACTCACGACCGCTGCCATCATCCGGGATCACGACGGCGATGGGCCGATCGGTGGTGAGCTTTTCGTAAACGCGGGTGAGCTTGTGCGTGTCAGCGGCGAAGGCGGTGGATGCGAGGAGGGAGAGACAGAGGAGGGAGCGCATAGGAGTGAGGAAGTCAGTCTATGCGGGGCGAGTCTTGCAGGGCAATGTGGATTTTTGTTTCGTCGAAGCAGTTCACCGCCCCATTTGACCACCCGCCGATTGCTTCTATCCTGCGGACCCCATGAGCAACGCCACCGCCATCACCCCTACCCGCGACAAAGATTTCCCCGAATGGTACCAGCAGGTCGTGCGTGCCGCCGACATGGCGGAAAATTCCGAAGTCCGCGGCTGCATGGTGATCAAACCGTGGGGCTACGGCCTGTGGGAAAACATCCAGCGTCAGCTCGATGTGAAGTTCAAGGCCACCGGGCATGTGAACGCCTATTTCCCGCTGTTGATCCCCCTGAGCTATCTCGAAAAAGAAGCGCAGCATGCCGAAGGTTTTGCCACCGAGTGCGCCGTGGTCACGCATCATCGTCTCGAAGCGCAGAAGCAGCCGGATGGCACGACGAAGATGATCCCCACCGGCGAACTGGCCGAACCTTTCGTCATCCGCCCGACTTCCGAAACGATCATCGGGGCGGCGTTTGCCCGCTGGGTGGAAAGCTATCGTGATCTGCCGCTGCTGATCAACCAGTGGTGCAACGTCATGCGCTGGGAGATGCGTCCGCGTCTGTTCCTGCGCACCGCCGAGTTCCTCTGGCAGGAGGGGCATACGGCGCATGAAACGGAGGAGGAGGCCATCGCGGAAACACGCACGATGCACAAGGTCTATGAGGAGTTCCTTCGTGATCATCTCGCCATCCCGGTGATTCCCGGCGAGAAGACCGAACGCGAACGCTTCCCCGGCGCGGTGCAGACCTTTACCGTCGAGGCGATGGTGCAGGACAAGAAGGCCATTCAGGCAGGCACGTCCCACTATCTGGGGCAGAATTTTTCCAAGGCGGCGAACATC
>DAORHS010000508.1:0-4125 GCA_035438165.1 Prosthecobacter sp. | reverse complement strand
GCTCGAAAACCTGCAGGCCGCCGCGCAGCAGACGGGCACAGGCCACCATGAAGTCCTCATGGTGGGCGACGACGACCATGACGTGGAGGCGGCGGTCGCCTTTGACTGTCCCTTCGTCGCCGTGCAGGGGCCGACTTCATACTTTACTCGCCCTCCGGCCATGGTTATAACCCGCCTGGATGAACTGCCGCCCCTTCTAGCTCTTTTATGACACAAAACCGGATCAAAGACCTTCTGATTCAGCTCGGCCTGAGCGCTCCAGATTCATTCGTACAGATTTTCGACCGCGTCCGCGACCGCGACGACATCGCCGTGCTGCGCTGCAACAAAAGCGGCGCCATTCTGCTGAGCCGCACGGACCACATGGAGATCAGTCACTACCAGGAAAAGGAAGTGCTCTCCTATTACAACGCCGACTCCGTCCAGTCCGCCGTCCTCAAGACCGAGATCGACGACAGCCGCCGCGAAGCGATGTTCAAGGACCTCGTGCGCAACAAGGCCCTGCTCGACGTGGGCTGCGGCGGAGGCGGATCGCTCAAAAAACTCTCCGCGTATGCGAAATCGTCCGTCGGCGTCGAGCCTCAGCGACTCGCCCGTGGTCTGGCCGAAGGACTGGGCCTGGATGTCAAAGCGGACATCAAGGAAGTGCCGGAAGCCTCCTGCGACGTCGCCACGCTGTTTCACGTTTACGAACACATCACCGATCCGGTCGAATTCCTGAAGCTGGTGCGCAGCCGCATCCGTCCCGGCGGCAAAGTGCTCATCGAAGTGCCGCACAGCGGCGACTTTCTCATCAGCTTCCTGGCTTGTGAAGCCTTCATGAAGCACACCTTTTGGAGCGAGCACATCATCCTCCACAGCCGTGTGACCTTGGAACGCTTCGCGCAAGAGGCCGGCTTCGTGAATCCAGTCGTCCGCGGTTATCAGCGTTACCCGCTGGCCAACCACCTGCACTGGCTCGCCAACGGCAAACCCGGCGGGCATCTGAACTGGTCCTTCCTGCGCGACGAGCAGCTCGACGCGGCCTACACGTCCGTCCTCGCCAATCTCAATCTCACCGACACGATCATCCTGGAAGCTTCCAATCCCCTTTAAGCCTTCCGGAGCGCCTGCCCTCTCCCACATTGATCAGGTAGTCGCCATGGAGGACATGCCTTTCTACTACAAGGATCTAAAAACTGCTCCCTGCGGACTTGCAGAACAGTGTGCAGTTGCCCCTCTCCACGACTGAGGACCATGAGGTGAACGGCTTCATCGCACGTCGCTACGTAAACAGACCGAAGCATAAATACGGCCTGATCTTCATCGACGGCCCCGAGATTCCCAGCCAGAAGGAGGACCCGCGTTATCTCGACGGTGATATTCTCGATGTGGTGGAATGGAACAAGAAGCCCTTCACCGCCTACCTCGACTGCCGCATCGGCACCCGGGACGCCATCAAGGCGCTGATGCCCCGCGCCACCCTTCACTGGGACAAGCAGCACAAGTTCTCGCGCATCTCGTTTTCTCCTGCCACAAAACAGGCATGATCACAGCTTGCCGCCGGTCAGGGCGAGTATCTGACCAGACATGAAGCTGCTGTCGCGGCCCATGAGATACTTGACCATGGCCAGCACGTCCCCGGCCCCGCATAGACGTCCGGCAGGAACGAGAGCCTTCTCTTTCAACATCACACGTTCTGCCGTGGCATGATTCATGCCGAGAGGCATGAACGACGGACAGATGGCATTCACCGTGATCTGGCGCCTGGCGGCCTCTGGAGCGAGCAGGCGGACACAGTTCTCAAGGCACGCCTTGCCCAGCGAATAGGCGCTCAGGTGGAGGTTCGGATCCTTGGAACCATAGGTGGAGCCAACCGCGATGAATCTGCCTCCCTGATCTTGCGAGCGCTCAAACAGCACACGCATCAATTCAATCGGGATGCGTGTGCCGTGGCGCACTTGTTCCTCGATCATGGCCAAATCACTGGTGATCAGGCTGGAACGGGATGGTCGCGGCCATGCCGCGTGAATAATGCCATAAAGAGGCGTCCGGCCCAGTGCGCCCTCCAGTCCATCACGCCAGTTAGGATTGTCGAAATCCAGTGTGATCCAGTTCAATCCAGAGCCGCCATTCCCGGAGCTGCGACGGGTGGTGGCATGCACTACAAACTCCGATTTCAGCGACTCCGCAATCTCCCGTCCCAAACCTCCGCCAGCCCCGGTGACAAGCACCGCATGCCTGTCATCCTGATATGCCTTTTCTTGAGGTATTTGAAGAGCGGAGGTCTCCGCCTCGCGGCTTTCCTTTTCCTCGTGGTAACCAAAGGAGATGAAAACACTGGCAGTCAGGCACCGGGAGGCCTTCTCCATGACCGTCACCTTCAACTGTCCCATGCGGGAGGTTTCGTTCCACGACGTGATCTCGCCTCTGACCACAACCTGGCACGGATAGTACAACGGAGCCGGAAACTGGCTCTGCATGCTGCCGATCACCACCTGCCTGCCCGGCAGATGCATGCCTGCCATGGCGGATGCTAGCCCGAGCTGAAAAACTCCATGAACGATGGGCCGCTGGTACTGCGTCATGGCCGCATAATCCGCGCTCAAGTGCAGAGGATTGAAATCCCCCGAGACTGCCGCGAAGGCGCGAACCTCCTCCGGCCCAATCGACTGTTCCCATTCATGCGCCAGGCCCGCTTTGAGGACATGCGGCGGGAAATACTGTGCTTCAGGCGTCATGCAGGTTTTCCTGAATCCATACGAGGAAGAGTTCGAAAGACATCATCTCCTCAAAATTTTCCGGGGGCATCTGCAATCCAAACTCCTCATCCACCAGAGTGACCAGGGTCACCATCGCGACGGAATCCCAGTCTGCAACGGAATGGCTCGTGGCGCGGCGCACTTCGTCATCCCTGAGTTCCGGGAACACATTTTTGAAACAATTGATCAAACGCTCTTCGTGGCTCATGCGGATTGGATTGTGAAGCAAAGCTCCGGGCGTGCCTTCAAAAAGGCATCGCGTCGGATCATGCAGTCGCCTGACGCTCCGCAGGCGTCAAGCACATTAAAAAAGACACCGTTGCGCTCTGTTCGGAGTGCTGTCGTGCGAATTTCCCGAACACCTGTCTTTTCGAACAGCCAGGCAAGACAGGCGTGCTCGATCCTGCGGTTGAAGGCCCTGCAACTCATGACCCAATGCTCCAAGGTAAGCACGCCATCATCAACCATGCCCGTGATGACCGCGATCCGCCCCAGCGGGCCAAACCGGTCTTCATACGCGAAAGTAAACGCCACTGCGTTCTGCCTGGACAACGCCGCCGCCCACTCGGCCTCGGACGGACGCCGTCCGTTCATGTTGAACTGGTTTGTCTTCAGCACCAATGCCAGCGACCTGGCGTCTGTCTCCCGGCGTGTGTCGGTGATGACTAGGCGTGCGTTCAGCGACTGGTGGAAGCGGTCCTCGTCGAAATCCTCCGCAGCGCATGCATTGTATGCGGCCTGGGAGCGGATGGAGGCTGCTCTGATGGCATCTTCCGCCATCAGGCGCCCCCTGGCGAAGAGATCTCGAATCTCAACCAGGAAATCATCAAACGCCGCCGCATTCGCAGGCGGGAACAACCGACAGTGAATGGCAGGAAACGCCTCCTTAATCCGCTCGATCTCACGCTCATCGTCATCTACAAAAAGCACATGTCCCGCCCCGATGTTCCAGGCCGCCAGAATGCATGAGATAGACTCCACCTTGCTGCCCCAATGAACCTCCAGGGGGAAAAACAGGCCGGGGTTGATGAGCAGGTCGTCCCGCTGAAATGCCTTTTCCACAACTGCGGGGTCATTCCTGCTGGCCACCGCGAGAAGGACACCCGCATCAGCAAGCATGGCCAACAACCTCTGATAGAGGCCGTGCCGCTGCGCCTTGCCGTCCAGATCCCAGCGAATCCCGTCCACACCATCCTCCCCCACAATTCCTCTCCAGAAGGTGTTGTCGAGATCTGTGACCAGCCCGCGCAGGGGCTCTGGTGGCCGCATCAGGCTCACGATCTCTTCTGCCAAGGCCGAGCAGGCTTCCGTCGTGAAAGGAAGACCACTCGTCAGAAGCTGGTTCAGATCCAGTCTGCGCACGGGAAGCCGGGCCACCAAGCCA
>DAORHS010000507.1:0-4138 GCA_035438165.1 Prosthecobacter sp. | reverse complement strand
GGCATCGCCACGCCTGCGGCGACGGCGGAGGACGTTTGCAGAAACTGACGACGATTTGGGGAGGCAGAGGCGGGCATGGGAAAGAAACGCACATCCCTTCCGATATTCTTCATCCTTCCAACTCCGCGCTTCACTCATGGACACCTCTCCCCTGCCCCGCCGTCGTGACTTTCTCCAAACCGCCGGCCTGGGCCTGGTCGGTTTGCCGCTGATGCAGAGTTTCTTTGGCAGCACTGGACTCGCCACAGCGCAAACGGCCGCTCCTGCCACGACCGCCGCTGCCCTGCCCCAATTGAATCGCTTCCCGCGCATGATGCAGGAATGGCTCGTCGCCGAGGTGCGCGCGGCGGAAGCCCGCGGCAATACGCGACGCGATGCCTTGAAGACGAAGGCGGATGCCGAGGCCTATGTGAAGTCCGTGCAGGAGCGCATCCGCAAATGCTTCGGTCCGCTGCCGGAGAAAACGCCGCTCAATGCGAAGGTGACCAAGATTCTCGAACGCGACGGCTACCGCATCGAGAACATCGTCTTTGAAAGTCGGCCCAACTTCATGGTCACCGGCAATCTTTACCTGCCCACCAATGGCAAAGGCAAGGTGCCGGGCGTGATCGGCGTCTGCGGTCACTCGCTCAACGGCAAGGCCGCGGAGGCGTATCAAAGCTTCGCGCAAGGACTCGCCCGGCAAGGCCAGGCCTGCTTCATCGTGGACCCCGCCGGCCAGGGCGAACGCTTCCAGTATTTGAATGAGAAGCTCGGCTCGCGTCTCGGCGGCGGCACCTCGGGGCACAATCAAATGGGCGCACCCCAGGCGCTCATCGGCGAATTTCTCGGCACGTGGTTTGTGTGGGACGCGATGCGTGCGCTGGACTACCTGCTCACGCGTCCGGAGATCGATCCGGAACATCTCGGTGTGACGGGCAACTCCGGCGGCGGCACGCAGACGACATGGCTGTGCGGCATGGAGCCGCGTTTCACCATGGGCGCGCCCTCCTGCTTCGTGACAACCTTCCGGCGCGATGCCGAAAACGAACTGCCGCAGGACATGGAGCAGTGCCCGCCACGTGTTTTGGCAAATGATCTCGATCACTGCGACTTCCTGGCCGCCATGGCGCCGAAACCGGTCATCATCATGGCGCAGGAGAAGGATTACTTCGACAATCGTGGCTCCACTGAAACCTACGAGCGCCTCAAAAAGATCTACACGCTGCTCGGCAAGCCGGAGAACATTCAGCTCCATATCGGCCCTGACCCGCATGGCTATTCGCAGTCGAACCGCGAGGCGATGTATCGTTTCTTCGGCAAAGCCACTGGCATTCCCGCCGCCGCCAGCGAACCGACGATCACGATCGAGAAAGACGAAGATCTGCAGGCCGCGCCGCGTGGTCAGGTGTCCGAACTCGGCTCGCGCACGGTGATGGACTTCACCCGCGAAAAGGCGGACGATCTGGCGGCCAAACGCAAGCACTTGAGCGGAGAGGCTTTGCAGAGCGCCGTCCGTCAGATTTTAAAACTGCCCACGTCGGCCGAAGCCCCGCCTGATTACCGCATCCTGCGCAGTGTGGGCGCGCGCAAGTATCCCACGAAGGCCTTTTGCACCTACGCCGTCGAGACCGAACCGATGATCCACGCACTGCTCACGCGGCTGAGCGACGAGACGCTCACGTCGCGCATCCCGCGCGGTTTGAGCAAAGCCGTGCTCTACATCTCACATCGGTCCGCCGATGCCGAACTGCGCAGCGATCCCTTTGTGCAGGAACTGGTCGCTTCGGCCCCGGGCGCCGCCTTCTTCGTCTGCGACGTGCGCGGCATCGGCGACTCCCAGCCTGACGCCTGCGGCGCGAATCAGTTCCTCGGCCGCTACGGCAGCCACTACTTCTATTCAGCCTACGGGGTGATGCTCGACAAGCCGCTCCTCGGCCAGCGCACCTTTGACGTGCTGCGTGTCATCCAGCTTCTCGCCGCCGCCGGGCACACGGAGATTCATCTGGCCGGTCAGGGCTGGGGCGCACTGCCCGCCGCCTTGGCCGCCGTGCTCAGCCGCGTGGTCAAACAGGTGACGCTGAAACATGCGCTCACCTCCTTTCATGATCTCGCCACGCACGACGACCAGCAGTGGCCGAACGCCTTCATGCTGCCCGGAGTGCTGCGGCAGTTTGATCTTCCGGATTGCTATGCGGAGCTGAAATCCCGTAGTCTGCGCAACCTCGAACCCTGGACTGCCGCCGACGGCATGAAGTGATCCTGCCCGATTTCAATACACACACCACCATGCAAACCGCGCTCAAGACCAAGCTCTCCATCTTCATGTTCCTCCAGTATTTCATCTGGAGCACGTGGTACATGACCCTCGGTGCCTACCTCGGCACGCTGAACTTCAGCGGCACCGAAATCGGCGCCTCGTATGGCGCTTTTGCCTGGGGTGCCATCCTCTCTCCCTTCATCGTGGGTTTGATCGCCGACCGCTTCTTTGCCTCCGAAAAAATCATCGCCGTGCTCGGCATCGCAGGCGGGCTGGTGATGCTCATCATTCCGCAGTTGAAGACCTTCGGCAGCGTCTATCCCACGCTCATTCTCTACTGCACGCTCTACGCGCCCACGCTCGCCCTCGGGAATTCCGTCTCCATGACGCATCTCGCTGACGCAAAGAAGGACTTTCCCTTCGTGAAAATCTTCTCCGCCGTGGGCTGGATCGCCGGTGGCGTGGTGCTCAGCCAGTTGAAGGGCGAGCAGTCGTCACTGCAACATTACCTCGCCGGCGGTGCCTCGATGGTGTTCGGCGTTTTCGCGCTGACGCTGCCACACACACCACCGAAGAAGAAAGGTCAAAACGTGCCGCTGAGCGAAGTGCTGGGCCTCGATGCGCTCGCGCTGCTGAAGAAGCCGGCCTTCGCCATCTTCATCCTCTGCATGTTCCTCATCTGCATCCCGCTCTACTTTTACTTCGTGAACATGGGAACCTACCTCACCCAGTTGAAGTGGACGGACATGGCGCAAAAGATGACGCTCGCGCAGGTGTCGGATGTGATCTTCCTCGTTCTCCTGCCGGTGATGCTCAAGAAGCTCGGCTACAAGAAGACCATCTTCCTCGGCATCCTTGCCTGGGTCACCCGCTACTTCATGCTCAGCGCCAGCGCCTCCAGCACGGGAACCGTGCTCATCTTCGGCGCGATCCTGTTGCACGGCGTCTGCTACGACTTCCTCTTCATCGCCGGACAGCTCTACGTCGATGACGAGGCCAACGAACGCATCCGCGGCGCGGCCCAAGGTCTCATTGCCATCATCCTGTGGGGCTTCGGCTCGCTGGTGGGAACCTTCCTCGCCGGCAAGGTGATGGACCAGCACAAGCTCGCCGAGGCCAAAGGCACCATCGCCCACGACTGGTCCGCCATCTGGGCCACGCCCGCGTGGATCGCTGTCGCGGTGCTCGTGGTGTTTGTGGTCTTCTTCCGCGATCCCGCAAAAAAGGCTCCGGATTCGAAATAGAGGCTCAGCGCTTAGATCATGTCTGGAGGGCACCTCTGGAAACCTGGCTTTTTGAAAAACCAAACGGCCTTGTCGAAGGAGGCGATTGATCCACTTTGCTGTGTATCGAAGTATCCAGAGGTGCCATTAAGTCTTTCACGCCTTTTCCCGAAAGGCGGTGACGATCTTCTTGTCCACGGAGGGCGCAATGAATTCGAGTGGCGTTCTGTGCTTGCGAATGGCGATCAAGATCGTCCAGCCCAGCAGGAGAACTCCGGCGACGAAATTTTGCCACGAAGCCAGCTCCCACGCATAAGGACTTTGCATCTGATGCTCTGAGAATGGCCAAAGATAAGCAATACCCCAGCCAAGCCCTGATCCGTAATAGTCCATGATCAGGTGCAGGTGAAACAACGCCAGGAACAATCCAAATGCCTTGAGACGATGGCTGGAACACACCGCAAGAAGCGAAGCGAGCACAAAACCAAACAACGCGTTGTGCGCCAGCACGTGATGATACTCGGCATAGCATTCGACGCTCACCAAGATGCCCAGACCATCGAGATCGGCCGCTGAAGCGGCAACCGTGGCGAAAAAGCGCTCCCTCGGTGTGAGGTCAAAGCAGTCTGCGACGCACCAGCCTGACAGGATGTGTGTTTGAATATGCATTCAAACA
>DAORHS010000506.1:0-4140 GCA_035438165.1 Prosthecobacter sp. | reverse complement strand
GGAATCCCGAGATGGACGCGCCCATCGAGCATCTCTACACGAACCAGACGAGCCCTTACTTCCGTGCGCCGCACCTGTATGTGTCCATCGCGGCTCGGTTTATGCCAGGGCGTCGCGTGCTCACCGACGAGCAGGCTGCGGCCATCAAGGTGAACCCCGGTTATTTCAAAGACACGTCGGATGCGATCTTCATGACGACACGACCGGTCGAGGGCGCGGCGCACGTCGGATTCTACGACCGCACCTTCCTCGAAGGCTTCATTCGCGGCGGCATCGGCGCGCAGAACTGGGTCTCGCGAACGAATTACCCGGCGCTCAATGTCGTGCAGACCGGCGCTGCCGAGATGTCGGTCTATGTGAATCAGGACTACGCCCAGCCCACGGCGCATTTGCGTCGATACTCGATGCGCCTGGATGGTTTCGCGTCTTTGCGCTGCGGTTACGCGGGCGGTCACATGCTCACCAAGCCGCTCGTCTTCAAAGGCCGTCAAATGTCGCTGAACTTCTCCACCTCCGCCGCAGGCGGCGTGAAGGTCGGCATCGAGGACGTCGATGGGAAACCGATTCCCGGATTTTCGATCGACGACTGCCAGATGCAGATCGGCAACGAACTCGATCGCAAAGTCACCTGGAAGTCCGGCACCGATGTCAGCGCCCTCTCCGGCAAGCCCGTGCGTCTGCGCTTCTCCATGAAGGACGCGGACATCTTCTCGTTCCAGTTCACCCCGTAAACCTGTGAGAACCTCGACACCATGAGTCTCCGATACTATCTCAGGCCATCCATCGCTGCCGCCACTGGCTTGTTGCTTTTGACCGCCAGCAAGATGTCCGCCGCAGACACGCCGCTCGACATCGGCACGCGCCGTGAACTGTTTGTGGATGACGCGCTGGTGGAGAAACTCACTGGCAAGGCCGAGCTGCGGCTGCATCAACCCGCCCCGCAGGAGATCGCCATCACGCATGACTCTCCGTGGGAGGGAAGTGCCTCGGGGTATCACAGCATCTTCAAGGACGGGGATCGCTACCGCATGTACTACCGCGGCTGGAACCTCACCGTGGAGGATGGCAAACTCAAAAGCGACGGGCATCCGATGTTCTACTGCTATGCCGAGAGCAAGGATGGCATTCACTGGATCAAGCCGGAACTGGGGCTCCATGAGTTCAAGGGTTCCAAGGCCAACAATATCGTGATGGTGGTCGGACCGGCCGGAAGCATGACCCTGGATATGGAGAATGCGGCGTTCTTCAGGGATGACAATCCGCAGGCGGCGCCCGAGGCCCGCTACAAGGCGCTGGTACACTCCAGGAAACCGAACGGCATGGCCGCGTTCAAGTCCGCCGACGGTCTGCACTGGTCCTTGATGAGCGATGCGCCGGTCATCACGGCGGGTGCTTTTGATTCGCAGAATATCGCCTTTTGGGATGCCGCGCGTGGAGAATATCGCGCTTACTGGCGCTACTTCACCGCTGGCGTGACCACGGAGAAGAATTGGAAACCTGGCGGCCATCGTGACATTCGCATGGCGACGTCGAAGGACTTCATTCACTGGGAAAACCAGCAGAACCTGAGCTACGCGGATTCACCCGCCGAGGAACTCTACACCAACGCGGTGACGCCCTACCATCGCGCTCCTCATCTGCTGATCGGCTTCCCCACGCGCTACATTGAACGCGGCTGGTCTGACTCCATGCGGGCGCTGCCGGAGCGCGGGCATCGCGAACTGCGCTCGAAGTTCGCGGATCGCTACGGCACAGCCCTCACCGAGGGCTTGTTCATGGCGAGCCGCGACGGGGTGCGGTTTAAGCGCTGGAATGAAGCGTTTCTGCGGCCCGGCATCGAGCGGCCTGGCACCTGGTTCTATGGCAGCCATTACTTGGGCTGGCAGATCGTGGAAACAAAACCGGCGCTGGAGGGCGCGCCTGATGAGCTGTCCTTCTATGCCACCGAGAACTACTGGACCGGGGCCAGCAAGAGCGGCGCGCTGCGTCGCCACACGCTGCGGTTGGACGGCTTCGTCTCCGTGCAGGCCCCGATGAGCGGTGGGGAATTGATCACCAAGCCGCTGACCTTCAAGGGGGCCAGGTTCATGTTGAATTTCGCGACCTCCGCCGCTGGCGGTGTGCGCCTGGAAATCCAGGATTTGAATGGCAAGGCGATGCCGGGATTTGCCCTCGACGACTGCGAGCCGCTGTTCGGCGACACCCTCGAGCGGACGGTGACGTGGAAGAACGGTGCCGATGTCAGTACGCTCGCCGGCAGGCCCGTGCGTCTTCGCTTCGCGCTCCAGGACGCAGATGTCTATTCGTTCCAGTTCACCAAGTGAACCATCCATGAAGATCTCCTGCTCCCATTTCGCCATCATCGGTGCATCGTTGTTGCTCGTTGCAAACGCTGCTGAGGTGAAGCCGAAGGAGTCTATCGCCGGAATCTGGCTGATGGGCCAGTCGTTGTGCGATGGCTCGGAGTCGCTGCCCGTTGTCAGCGCTGACGACACCGGTTGGGGAAACTATGCCTTCCGACGCGGCGTGCGGACGTGGTTGCCGAAGAATCACTCCGCCACGCCGGAGAAGCGCTCGGCAGAGCAGTTCCAGTTCGTGCCGCTGCATGCACAGGCCAACGGTGGCTTGGGCGAGACAGTGGCAAACGGACTGGCGGACCATCTGAAGGCCTCGCTGCTTGCGATGAAGTCCGGTGACGAAAAAGCAGGTTCACCGCATTATCTCGTCGCTTGTGCCGGACAGGGCGGTCGCCAGATCCAGGAGCTCTCCAGCACGGATCTTTCGAATGATCCGCGCACGCCTGAGTCGCGCCAGCATGGCGGTGGCTACTACCGCACCAGCATCGACGACGCACGACGCGCCACAGCGCAGGCCACCGCACAGGGCATGACGTTTGAAGTTGCCGCGCTCTACTGGATGCAGGGCGAGGGGAATGGCGGCCCCACCGGCGGCATCGTGCCGACTCGCTGGGATGCCGAGATTCCGCGAGCCGAGGGATTGAAGTGGTATCGCGATCAACTCATCGCCTACCGCAAGCAGTGGTCGTCTGACCTTCGCGCGGTCACAGGCCAGCGCGGCGAACTGCCCCTGTTCACCTACCAGACGCTCGGTCCCGCAGGCGATGCACAACTCATGGCGGCGGACGCGGACGACTCCATCTACATGGTGGGGCCGCATTACGCGGTGCCCAGTGCCCTCAACAGTCGCACGACTCAGGGACGGCATGGTGATGCCATCCATCTCTCCGCCGATGGCGAACGCTGGTGGGGTGAGCAGGTGGGCAAGGTGATGCACCGGGTGCTGCATCGCGGCGAACCGTGGCAACCGCTTCGCCCCGGCAGCGCCCGACTCGAAAACTCACGCGACAGTGTGCTCATTGAATTCCGCGTGCCGCGCCCACCGCTGGTGCTGGACACGGAGTTCCTGCCACGTCAGGAGATCGCGACGAAAGGCGGCTTCTCGTCACTCGCTGGATTTCAAGTGCGTGACAGCTCAGGAGCAACGGTATTGCTCATCGCCGTCGAAGTGGCGGCACCCACGCAGTTACGCCTTCGCCTGGCCAAGGCATTGCCCGCAGGTCAGATCTGCAGCGTGAGCTACGGGCACCCGTTCTCTTCGGCACTCGGCACCATCGCTGCGATTCGCGCAGGGCCTGAAACCGGCGGTCAAACAACGGAAGAAATCGTGCTCGGCGGCAGTTTCGCCAAACCACTCAGGCTGCTGAGGGATGAAGGTGTCTTCTTTGCCTCAAACACCTCCGCCAAACCCGCCCGCGCACCTATTCGCCAAGTGACGGAAGAAAAGGGTGTCACCGTGCTCCGCTACGAAGCGCGTGAACTGCGCGATGGCAATGCCTTCGGCGTCGGCGAGTCCATCGTGGCCCAGCGATCCTTCAGCTACGGAAATCTGCGAGATTCAGATCACGAGCCCTCCACCCACACCTTTGCCGACGCGGCTTACGGCACGCGTGTGGGCAAGCCTTATCCGCTGTGGAACTGGTGCGTGCTGTTTTCGAACCTGCCCGTCGATGCATCACCCAAGAAGTAAATCAGCACCCACACACTCATGAAAACGCTCAATCCCATCATCATCCTCGCTTTCGCCTGCAATCTCAGCCTGTCGCCTTCATCAGCCGAGGAG
>DAORHS010000505.1:0-4162 GCA_035438165.1 Prosthecobacter sp. | reverse complement strand
TACTTCCAGGTCATTCATCCCGACGCCATCAGCACCGGCCTGTTCTCCAACGGCCGCAACTTCGCGCAGAACGTCAAGGCGGTGATCGACGACATCCTCGGCCACGGCAACGAAGGCTGCCTGCTCCCCGGCCAACCCGAGGCCCAAAATGCCGCGCACACCGCGAAAGCGGGCGGTCTGCTCTTCAGCACCGCTGAAGTCGAGGCGCTCAATGAGATCGCCGACGAAGTCGGAGCGAAGCGTTTCGACGTGGCGGCGTTGGGGACGTATGACGTGCCGTAAAGCTGCGTGGAGCGCGGACCTCCGAGTCCGCAGCAGCCTCTCCAGCACGATGAGTTCACGAACTGGACTGCAGCGATTCTTTCCTACGACGGAGTGCTGCGGGCTCGGAGGCCCGCGCTCCACATCCGAGGCCTCAATAAATCATCGCATTGTCCGGCGCGGTGGTTTCTTCCACCTTCGTGGCTTCGATGATCGGCACGGTCTGGTCGCCTTCCTTCTTGTAGCTCATCTTGCCGACGACTTTGACCCACGTCATGTCCTTGTACTCGGGGGCCTTCTTGCCGAAATCGACGGGCACGGAGTACGGGCGCGCATCGGCGGCGCAGCACTGGACGAGCATGCGGAAGATGCGCAGGCGGTGGCCGTCCGCGTTGTTCACCTTTTCCGGCAGGATCTGCGCCACGGTCTCCACCATCTGGCCGGTGAGCACCTTCTGCACCTCGGCGTCGCCGCCGGTGTAGTAGAGCTCGGGCACTTCGAGGATGAAGTTCCCCTCCTTGCTCTGCGGCACCTGCGCCTTGAGGTCTTCCAGCGTGAAACTGCCGTAGCTCTTTGATTCTTGAGCGGGCTTGGGCAGGTCCTTCTCGCTCACCGTCTTCGTCCCGTCGGCCATCGCGGCGGAGGCCGCGGCCACTCCCGGTGGCGGCGTGGTGGCAGGCTTCTCCGTGGTGACGCTGGCGACCGCCGCCGTCGCTGGTGCGGCCGTCTTGGGCTTGTTCTGCAGGGAGAACTGCTCGGCACGCGAGGTGTCGTTGTAGTTCGGATCGTAGAGCCCCTTGTTTACGACGGCGTTCGGGCTGTAGCGGTCCGGCGTGGAAAGCGCGGCCCAGGAAAGCGGCGCGGCAAGAATCAGCAGCACGGCGACGCGCCCCGGCCAGGAGCTTTCTTCGAGAATGCCGTGCGCGTGGCCTTCGGCGCCGTGGGAATGCCCATGCTCGTGGCCGCAGCAGCCTTCCTTCTTCGCATGATCATGGTGCTCGTGGGCATGGTCATGCCCGCAGCCCTCGTGGTGCGCGTGGTCGTGGTCACAGGTCCCGTGCTCATGCTTGTGCTCGTGACCGTGGTCATGGCCACAGCCACCTTCCTTGTGGGAATGGTCGTGACCGCAGTCCTTGTGATCATGGTCGTGATCGTCGTGGGAGTGTCCGTGATCATGGCCTTCGCAGCCGGGATCCTCGGCGCCCATCGTCAGCAGGTTAAAGAGGCCCAGCACGGCCAGCCCGATGCCGGAGACGAGCACCATCGGGCGGAAGATGCCGTCCGGCGGCAGGTAGTTCACCAGACGACCACTGGCGTAAAAGTACAGCAGCACGCCGCCCCACAGAAAGAGCATGGCGACGCTGAGGAGATGAACGAGGGTGCGTGTTCCACTCATGATGATTTAGGGTTTGAGGCTTTGAATGACATTCATCCACGGCACGGCCAGCAAGCCCACGAGGGCAAAGAGACCGATCAAAAGATAAACGACCACGCGGTGGCGGAAGACGCTCGAGTACATGAACAGCAGCTTGATGTCCATCATCGGGCCGAAGACCAGGAAGGCCAGCTTCGCCGCCATCGAGAAGGCCGTCATCGGCGCGGCGATGAAGGCGTCCGACGTGCTGCACAGCGACAGCACCATCGCCAGCCCCATCAGGGAGGGGATGGCCAGCCAGTCATTGCCCGCCACCGTGTTCAGCAGCGCCTGGTTGATCTGCGTGTTGAAGGCCGAGGTGATCACCACCCCGATGGCAAAGTACATCGCCGTGTCCAGGAAATCGCGCATGGCGCTGCGCATCGCGTGGACGAGCTTGCCGTTGAAGCTCACCGCCGGCGCGTGCGTGTGCCCGGCCTCGGCGTCGGCCTCCGCCTGCTCGATCTTGTTGGCGATGCTCTGCCGCAGCACCTGCCCCGGCTTGAAGCGCATCACCACCAGGCCCACGATCACCGCCACCAAATAGCCCAGCGACAGACGCGCGATCGTCATCGTCGCATTCCCCGCCGTGGCGAAGGACAGGCCGGTGAACTCCTTGAACGCCGTCAGCGTGCTGATCGCCACGATGGGGTTCATGATCGGCGCGGAAAGCATGTACGTCACCGCGCAGGACAGCGGCAGGCCCTTCTGCACCAGCCGCCGGATCACCGGCACCACCGCGCACTCGCACACCGGAAAGATCAGCCCGAGAAACCCCGCGATCAGGGTGGACAGCACCTTGTTGCGCGGCAGCACGCGGTCCAGCAGCTTCGCCGGCAGGAAGGCGTCGATGACGCCCGAAAAGATCGTGCCGATCAGGATGTAGGGGGCACCTTCGAAAATGATGCTGAGGAAGGCCATGAGGACATCCCCCAGGCGGCTGGGTTCGGGCAGGTCGGCGAGAAAAATCATGAGTGAGAGCTGTCTAAACGCTTCACGGGGGCCGCTTCAAGCGGGAAAGCTCGGAAGGAGGAACGAATCGCAGGATGGGATTGCGCTGGAGGTCAGGCTTCCAGCCTGACAACGGCCCGAGGCGTCCCGCCTGTTCTCGTTTTTGGGCAGTGTCCACCCCGTGCCAGCCATAGATTGAATTTGCCTTCAGGCGGCGGTTTTGCTGGAATAGCCTCATGAACGAGGTGCCGAAACAGCGCTGGGGATGCTTGCAGTGGGGGATTGGCGTTGGAACATTTTTACTGCTGGGTTGGCTTGCCACTCCATCAGGTTCGGGACCATGTGGTATGCCGGGTAACCAAATGCTGGCGGTTCATAACTGTAGGTCGATCATCCTGACCCTGAAGCAGTACTCCATGGATCATGGCTCCAGCTATCCATGTGCAGGCCCAACAGACATGGTGTCGGCCAATCAAGTGTTCCGTGAACTCTTTAAAGAGCAGATCATTACCGATGAGCGCATCTTTGGATGTCCTGCCAGCGTGTTCAATTCGGACAACAACAGCGGTCGTCCGCCTTCTTTTGAAGACGCACTGAGGCCAGGTGAGTGTCACTGGATGTTGTTGCGAGACCAAACGGCGTTCTCTCATGCCAAAACACCGCTCATCATCGAGAACAGTCTCAACGCTTCCTGGCCGCCGAAATGGGATGTCTCGTTTTGGGCTGGCAAAAAGAGAGGGCGGGCATGGGGTGGCAAACGCATTATCATCGGCCGCAACGACGGTTCGGTGGCCGTCGAAAAACTCCGACCCGACGGCAGCCTGGACTGGCATTCACCGTCAAATCTCGACGAGCATGGCAAAAGCTGGATCGACTACCTCACCCCCGAGCAGGTCGCGAAGCTGGAATACTGGGACATCGAGGAGAAATAGCCCCGCACTGTGCCTGCGTTGCGCATCCGTGGGCGGGATTTGCGATGGCCTATGACATCGCGGTGGCGCTGCGTTCAAGGGGGTAGCGCGCGCCGAACTCCAACCTGACACCACCCATGAAAACGCTACTCGCCCCTCTGCTTCTCAGCCTCGCCATGACCGCCACCGTCTTCGCCGCCTGGCCCATCAATGACGAGTGCCCCGTGGACCACAAGCCCGCCCGCCCGATCTACCGTGTGAAGACCGACGAAGGCTTCGTCGCCTTCTGCTGCACCGACTGCATGGTGAAATTCTCCAAATCGCCCGGTGCCTACCCGGTCAAGAAAAAGGAAGTGGCCAAGTAACCCCCCTGCGCCCAAGGAGCGGGGCCATCTTCCCCCGTCTGGAAAAAGGTAGGGCGGATGCTCCGTCATCCGCCGTTTCCCGGCGCGTTGGGACAACGTGCCCTGCCAATCGAAACATCGAGGAGGAGTAGGAGGACGGCGCGGATTTTAAGTCCAAGGAGCACCTCTTACCCCTTTTTTACGCGATGGATTCCGGCGGCGGGGTGCGTTTGGCTCTGACTTCGCCATGATCTCCTCTCCTTTCTCCCTGCAACAACGTG
>DAORHS010000504.1:0-4170 GCA_035438165.1 Prosthecobacter sp. | reverse complement strand
CAGTTACCCTCCGCAGCCCGCCAACCCTTCTCAGATGCAGCCGCCGGCGCCACCGCAAACCAGAAGTACCACGCCGGCACCAACCACGCAGAACAAGACGCCTTCCTCCAGCAGCACCAAAAAATACTCGCCTCCGAAGGTGAACGAACCTCCCGCCAAAACACCGGAGAAGCCGTCCACGACCGTTCAAAGGAAGGAAATCAAACCTGATCTGCCGCCTCCCACGGTGCCAACCACCCGGCGTTCCGAGTCCACGCCCAAAGAACCTCCCACCACCGCCTCCAGCGGAGGATCGGGTTCGTTTCTGAAGGGCAAAAAGACCTCGAAACCGGGACGCGTGATCAGTCCTTACCCGCCTTACAAGGAACTCGACATTACCGGCCTGGAAAGCGGCTCTCTGGCGCTTGATCCGACCACTCAAAAGGTTTTCGAGGTTCCCTGACTCCGCACAGCTGCTTGCGTTTCGCTCTCGAAGCCCCGGCCTTGGCCGGGGCTTCTGATTTTGTGCCAGCCGCGGTTCTATTTCTGATTCCGAAAAAGAAATCACCTGCTGGCCTGATGTTTGCTTGATAAAGAGAAGGGGCAGCGCTTCGCTGCCATCCAACCATTCATGGCCGACCACGGACTCCAGCAGTTACAGACTCAAAAGCTCGCCATCGGGCCTCAGATGCAGCAGAGCTTGCAGATTCTGCAGGCCCCCACCCTGGAGTTGCGCCAGATCATTCAGCAGGAGGTGGAAATCAATCCGGTGCTTGAACTGGAGGCACCGGAAACCTCCATCCAGGACGCCATTCCCGACGACCCGGATGACCGCAGTGTCGATGACAGCGACATCGACGCCCTCACCCAGATGGACGATGAGTGGCGCGAGTACTGGCAGCAAAGCCGCCAGCAGACCGCCACACGGCGCAGCGATGACCAGGAGCGCTGGCAGTTCCTGATGGATTCCATCGTCGCTCCCACCACCCTGCAGGAGCATCTGCTCTCCCAGCTCCACACGTCAGATGCAAAGGCCGCCATCGCCCCGCAGGTTGAGTTTCTCATCGGCAATCTGGATGACCGGGGCTTCCTCAACACACGGATTGATGATCTGAGCCTGCAGCATTCCATTCCCATCGAAAATCTGCGCACGGCAAAGAAGCTGCTGCAGAGCTTCGATCCCGTGGGCGTCGGTTCGGAGGATTTGCGCGAGTGCCTTCTGGTGCAGTTGGAACGCCTCGGAAAAAAGCAAAGCCTCGCCTGGCGCCTCGTCGATCAGTACATCGACGACCTCGCCAACAAACGCTACCCCATCCTCGCCCGCAGACTGGGCGTGCCTTTGGAACAAATCTCACGCGCGGCAGATTTTATCAGCACGCTCGATCCACGCCCTGCGCAGCGTTTCGCAGTCTCGTCCAACAATTACGTCACGCCTGATGTCGTCGTCGAGCGTCAAGGAGGCGAATGGGTGGCGGTGATGACGAACGATGATCTGCCGCATCTCCGCATCAGCAACACCTACAAGGATCTGCTCAGCCAACCGGGCAACAACGGCGAGGTGCGCAACTACGTGCGCGACAAGATCCGCAGCGGCAAGTTCCTCATCCGCTCCATCCACCAGCGCCAGCAGACGATTCACCGCATCGCCACGCAGATCCTCAAGTATCAGCGCGAATTCCTCGAAAAAGGCACCAATTTCCTGCGTCCCCTGAACATGGCCACCGTGGCCGATGAAGTCGGGGTGCATGAAACGACCGTGAGCCGGGCCATCGCCGGCAAGTACATCTCCACGCCCCACGGCGTGTTCGACATGAAGTTCTTCTTCTCCCACGGCGTGAAGACCGAGTCCGGCGACGATTTGAGCAATACCAGTGTCAAAAACGCCATCGCCGACCTCATTAAAACCGAGCCCAAGCACAAGCCGCTCAGCGACGACAAACTCGCCAAACTTCTCGACGGCCAGGGCATCAAGGTCGCACGCCGCACCGTCGCGAAATACCGCGAGGCGCTCGGCATCCTGCCAAGCCATCTGCGGAAGTCGTTCTCCTGATCAGACGAAGCGCCGCGCGATCTGCGTGTAAAACGCCAGCGCAGCCTCCACCTCCGCGCATTCGACATACTCGACCGCCGCATGCGCCTGATCGATGCTGCCGGGGCCGAACAGGATTGTGGGAATCCCGAGTCTTGAGAACTTGCTCGCGTCGCTGCCAAACGGCACGCCGCTGACACCATCCTCGCGGTGCATCTCCCGCAATACCCCACGGGCGAGATGCACCAACGAGGCATCCTCATCCGTCTGAAACGGCCAGTCCTGCAGCATGGGCCTTTCCATCTCCGCGACGACATCGGAATGACGTTTCGCCAGCTCGTCGAGCAGAGACTGATAATGAGCGAGCACCGGTTCCACTTCCTCACCGGGCAGCAGTCGCCTGTCGATCTCAATGACCGCCTCGTCCGGCACGAAATTGACCTGCACACCACCGTGGATGACTCCCACGTTGCAGGTGCCCGGCCCCAGCAGCGGATGCTGCACCTGCTGCATGCGCTCGTGATCCTCGTTCAGCGTCAAAACGATGCGTGACATGGCCGTGATCGCGTTGATGCCGAGATGCGGCTTCGAGCTGTGCGCGGCTTTGCCTTTCGTGCGAATGCGCCATCGGAGCAC
This sequence comes from Prosthecobacter sp., assembly GCA_035438165.1. Classification (GTDB taxonomy): domain Bacteria; phylum Verrucomicrobiota; class Verrucomicrobiia; order Verrucomicrobiales; family Verrucomicrobiaceae; genus Prosthecobacter. The sequence continues at coordinate 1,526 of DAORHS010000504.1, read as the reverse complement.
GCCTTTGCTGGCGATCACGCATTTGAACTCCGTGGGTTCTGCGACCACAGCGGCATCGGCCTTGAGGCCTTCACACAACTTGACCACGCCACGAAACGAAAACTCCTCGTCCACCACGGCGGCGAGCCAGATCTCGCACGGCGGCAGTTCGCCACTCGCGTGAATGTCCGCCACCGCGTGCATCATCGCGGCCAGACCGGCCTTGTCATCGACGGAGCCGCGCCCGTGGAGTCTCCCGTCACGAATCACCGGATCAAAGGGGTCAATCGTCATGCCTTTGATCGAAACGGTGTCCGTATGCGCCTCAAAGACGATCCGCCGCGACGGGTCACGGCCAGGAATACGGGCGATGACGTTGTTGCGGCCCGGAAACACCTCCTGCTCTCGTACTTCGATGCCGCGCTGCTCAAAAAACCGCCGCACATACGCCGCCGCCTCTTTTTCGCCAGGACCGCCCTCGTACGAGCTGTTGATGCTGTTGATACGCACGAGTTCGGCCAGGGTCTGGAGCACGGGAGACATGCCGCAGCCTAGCCGAGGTGGCTCTGACGGCAAGAAGGGCTGCTTCAGACCGTATTTTTCGCAGTTCATGAAGACCGCAGGTTCCATCATCATTGCCATCGCGCTGCACACAGGCATCGCGATGGCTGCGCCTGCGGACGACTCGAAGGTCGCCTTCTTTGAGAAGACCATCCGCCCGATCCTCATCAACCGCTGCTACGAGTGCCATTCGGTCGAGTCGGGCAAGAGCAAGGGCGGCCTGCTGCTCGACTCGCGCGACGCCATCCTCAAAGGCGGTGACAACGGGCCTGCGCTCGTCGCGGGCAACCCAGAAAAAAGCCGCATCATCGAATCTGTCCGCTACCACAATCAGGATCTGCAAATGCCTCCCAAGGGTGCACTGCCCTCCGCCGAGGTGAAAGCGCTCGAAGCATGGGTCACGATGGGAGCGCCTGATCCGCGCGAAGCTGTCGTCGATGCCAAGCATGCCGCTCCGCGCGTCATCGACATCGCCGAGGGCAGCAAGCACTGGGCCTTCCGCCCGATTGCGAACCCCAAGGTGCCTGCGGTGAAAGCGGAGAACCCGATTGATGCCTTCATCCTTGAAAAACTCACCGAGAAAGGCATGTCGCTCGCCGCGCCTGCGGACAAACGCACGCTCATCCGCCGCGCCACGTTCGATTTGACCGGCCTGCCACCCACACCAGACGAAGTCGATGCCTTCCTGGCCAACAAGTCGCCGGATGCCTTTGCCAAAGTCGTGGACCGCCTGCTGCGCTCGCCGCATTACGGTGAGAAATGGGGCCGCCACTGGCTGGATGTGGCCCGTTACTCGGATTCGAACGGTCTCGATGAAAACATCGCTCTCGGCACAGCCTGGCGTTATCGCGACTATGTGGTGAAGTCGATCAATGCGGACAAGCCTTTCGATCAATTCCTCACCGAGCAACTCGCGGGCGATCTGCTCGATTCACGCGACATCCCCACGCGCCACGAACGCATCACCGCCACCGCCTTCCTCAATC
>DAORHS010000503.1:0-4174 GCA_035438165.1 Prosthecobacter sp. | reverse complement strand
CGCGTTCGTACTGCTCGGTGAGGAGCTGGGAGTCCGTCATCACCTGGCGCAGAAACGCGGCGCGTGTGGTGGTGAGCGCCGCGGGTTCGACGGGTGCGGGCGTCTGGGCCTGCAGGAACGGTGTGGAACCGGCCTGTAGAACGAGCATGAGTGCTGGCAGTCGGACGTTCATCGGGATGCCGGCACCAGTTCCACGGCCAGCAGTTGCATGAGATTGTGGGTGAACAGCGATTGAACGGCGAGGGTGAGCGTGCCCGATCCGTCGCTGATCTTGAGCGTGCCTGCGCTGCGTTCTTCAGGGCCTTTGAGCGTGGTTTGGATGTCCGTGGTGAGCGTGAAGCGTGCTTCTTTGATCAGCAACTGGCCGCCTTCCGCGGCACCGCAGCGGTAGCGCAGCATCACTTCATAACCGCCCGGCGGCAGCGCGGGCAGCTTCCAGACAGCCGAGGAGCCGATCTTCGACCAGCCGGTGATGGCCCCGCCTTCGCGTCGGAGATCGCTCAGCGTGGCGGCGTCGAGGGAAAGTTTAATGCGGTCCGGCAGCAGCGCGGTTTTGAGCGACTGTTCGCGTGTTTGCAGCAGCAGCAGTTCTTTGTCCAGCCGGGACAGTTCGTTCTGCAGGCGCTTGCGCTCGTCGCGTGCGGTGATGGCGGCATCGTAGTCGCGCTCGGTGGTAAACTGCTTCTCCAGCGTGTCGAGCGTGGTGATCTGCTGCTTGATCGGCGAGAGGCTGGCCTCGATCAGCTCGCGTTCATACCCCAGACGCAGCAGCGCGATGTCCTGGCTGGCTCCAGGGTCGCTGGTGCGCTTTTCACCCGGCGGAGCTGACAAGGCAAGCCCCGCGCCAACGAACGCGCATGCGAGAACGAAACCGGGTTTCAAACGGATGGAAAAAGGGGGTGAAATAGTGACTTCGATGCTAGCCGGAGCCCACGGTGAAACAAGCCCGAACTCACCCCCATGGCATCTCGACCAGGGTGGACGCACTAACGATCAGCTTGCAAAGTAGGCGAGCAGAGCGGCGAGGTAATTGGGGTTGATGGTGGCGATGTAGTGGCGTCTGCGCAGGGATACTTGCCGCAGCTTGCGCACCGGTGGGGGCACTGCGCGCAGCAGCAGGAAGCCGCGCCCGCTGGTGAGCATGCTGCACAGGGCGATGACGAGCAGGTCACTCAGCAGGTGCTGCGGCGGGGCGGGTCATGCCGCCTACAGATAACCATCCCACACCGGGTACAACCACTAAAATGCCAGGCTCTGGCTTTGATTGGCACGTCTGCCCTGAAAACCTACCCGCCTCCCGATCCCGAGGCAATCTGGCGGATCGCGAATGTGGCAGGATTTTCTCCAAGCAGACCACCATCGGCAACTACAATGACGGCTTTGCGACCACCGTGCCGGTCATAAGCTTCAAGCCGAACGCATTCGGCATTTACGACCTCGAAGGCAATGTGACCGAGTGGTGCTCTGACTGGCACAATGAAAAGATGCAGTTCCGCGTTTTTCGCGGCGGCCATTGGCTGGCTTCAGCTCCCAACTACCTGCTGTCATCAGCACGCATGCAAAACTCAGGCAACGTCCACGGTCCCATCTTTGGCTTCCGAGTAGTGCTGGAAGTTGCCCCGTGATTTACTTCCCAAGCACTTCCTTCAGCACCTCGATGCAGCGCACATTCTGCGGCATGGTGCCGATGCTGATGCGCACCCACTCGGGGAGCTTATACGCGGCCATGGCGCGGACGATGACGCCCTGGTCCATCATCGCTTTGAAGACGGCGTTGCCATCGCCGACTTTGACGAGGACGAAGTTGGCGTAGCTGGGGATGAGTGGCGGGTGCGGCAGCGTCACAGGTCGCCTGTTAATAAATTGGAACTGGCGTTCGTATTTCGTTCAACTAGATAGCGTGCAAACTCTCCTTGTTCTGAATGGACGAACTCGATCCGACGATCCCATTGCCGCCGCCTTCCGATTCTCCGCGCACCGGCAGCCCTCCAAGCAAATCCAAGGGCTGGCAGCCGCCAAGCACGGAGGAGCTTCAAGCCCTGCTCCCGCAGTATGAAATCACCGCCCTGCTGGGCCGTGGCGGCATGGGGGCCGTTTACAAGGGCACGCAGAAGAATCTCGACCGGCCCGTGGCCATCAAGATTCTGCCACCGGACATGGATGACGACGAGAATGGCGCGAACTTTACCGAGCGCTTCAAGAACGAGGCGCGTGCGATGGCCAAGCTCAGCCATCCCGGCATCGTGGCCGTCTTTGACTTCGGTGAAACCGCCGACGGCCTGCTGTACATCGTCATGGAGTTCATCGAGGGCACGGATGTGCAGAAGATGGTCTCCGAACAAGGCCGTCTGCACTCGGAGCACGCCATGGCGATCACCGCGCATGTCTGTGACGCGCTGCGCTATGCACACGAACGAGGCATCATCCACCGTGACATCAAACCCGCCAACATCATGGTGGGTTATGACGGCGTGGTGAAGGTGGCGGACTTCGGCCTAGCAAAGATCGACCAAGGCGGAACCTCCGGCCTCACACGCAGCGGCATGGCCATGGGCACGCTGCATTACATGGCCCCGGAGGCGCTGATGCTCGGCAGCAGCGTCGATCAACGGGCGGACATCTACGCGGTGGGCGTCATGCTCTACTACATGCTCACCGGCAAGCTGCCGCAGGGGATGTTTGAGCTGCCCTCTCTTCAGGTGCCGGGTCTTGACCCGCGTTACGATGGCATCATCGCCAAGGCGCTGCGGGATGACCGCAGCATTCGCTATCAAAGCACCGCCGACCTGCGCCGAGACCTGGATGCCATCCTAACCCAGCCCGTGGTGAAGGTGGAGCCGGGAACCCGGGAGGCTCAGCCTGCGCTGCCCACTGATGTAAGGCCTCAGCGCCCCGAAGGCGGGCAGAGAACCATGCACAGACCTCAGGAACGTGTTGAAGTCCGTGTGGAACGACGCGGCTCCCTTTTGCTCTGGACTGCGGTGTTTGTGCTCGGCGGCTTTATTGCCTGGACACAGTGGCATCAAAGCCCCCCGGCATCCAACCCATCCATTTCAGGGCCGACTGGGGCGGCATCACCCGCAACACCTTCTGTTGCCCCTGTTGTCGCTCCAACAACCTCCCCTTCATCAGCTTCGACAAGCGCCCCCGCCGCCACACCGGTGCCGCCCCCCAGTATCCCCCCCCAAAAAAAACTTCAGCCAGGCGTCTGGCACAATTTGTTGGCAGAGGCACCAGGAGATGCGTTTCACTTTGAAACAGGGGCGGCGGCCAACCTGCTTCCGGAGCCTGCGGCCAGGGCGTCGGGGCCGCCCTTTCGTGCTACCTCAACCGTTCTTGCCCTGGGAAAATTCAGCCTCAAAGACTGCATCGTTCGTGCACGCTTCAGCGGCGAATGGAAAATTGCCCCTTATCTCGTCATGCACCACCGCGGCAAAGGGCGTTTCGTCTCCGGCATCCTGGGGACCGGCAACACTTTCCTGCGGAAAGTTTATTTAAACCCGAATGGAACCACCACGTACACGGACTTCTCCAAAAAACCGGCCTTCCCTCTCACCAGCGGCACATCCTTTGAGGTGGAACTGAAGGTGGTTGGTGATCGCTACACCCTCTCGTCAGGCGGCAGGATCATTGTCGAGGGGACGGACGATTTCTATGAGGAAGGCGGGATGGGATTCCGCATGGAGAAGGACACGGTGATCGAGATGCTGGAGGTCATGCCGCTGGAAAATGCGGAGGCCCCACCTGCCGCTCCGGTTGCCAACTCGGACGGATGGCGCTCATTGCTCGATGAGAAAGGTAAACTACTGGCTGCCTTCAACGCCAACCAGGCAGACAGCGATGGCTGGCGAACACTACAAAAAGGCTTCATGCCACTGCTGGAAGCCAAAAACGCTGCGCTGCGTCTGAAAGCCAGAGGCACCCAAGGGGCAATAGTTCTCATCGTTGGATGGAATGCCGAAGGCGTCTCCAGCATGCATGGCTTTCGGGCGCATGTGGGAGTGGATCGAGACCACTCCCGGCTTTACAAAGGCTGGATCAATGGCGTCACGATCGTGAACGGAGTGTACAAACCGGCGGCCTACATTCCTCAGGCTCAGCCCCCGCTTGAGGAAATACCAGCCAGAGGCGAGTACGAACTCGAATTGCGTCTTCACGAAAGCACGCTTGATAT
>DAORHS010000502.1:0-4178 GCA_035438165.1 Prosthecobacter sp. | reverse complement strand
GGTGTCTTTCCCCGCCGTCATGAGTGCGCATTGGTCAGGCGTCATCACGGGCAGCGCATGCGTGTGGTCGGCGCGATAGACGCGGTCTTTGCCAGCGGTGAGCTCGTGGAGCTTGCTGTGGGTGGCGTCGATGAGGAGAACGGAGATTTTGCCATCCTTGCGTGAGATGATGGCGCTGTGCAGTTCGGCGGAGGCATCGGGAGAGTTGAATTGCTCGACGATGCTGGCCTTGCCCTCGGCATCGACCTTGAAAGCGCGGGCGAGCTGCTGATGGGCGATGAGGATTTCTTCTTTGCCATCGCCGTCGAGATCGCCCGTGGTGAGCGCTGCGGGGGCGAGTTTGCTGACAAACGAATCAGGAATGCCTCCGACGCGTTTGAAGGGCGCCTTGGCGTCGGTGGTGCTCAGCAGCAACTGCATGGGACCGAGGCTCGAAAACAGGGCGAGATCACCGCGGCCATCCTGATTGGCATCGACCACGCGGATGCCGTTGATACGGCCGGTTTTGACGGCGAGTTCCTGGGAGGCGGTGGTGAAACCTTTGGCAGAGCCGGATTTGCGTAGCGTGACGAGCTGGGGCTTCGATTTGATCTCGCTGACACAGAGGATGGCCGAGTCCGTGGTCAGCGTGAGCAGCGTTTCACCCTCCCTGGCCTGATAGACGATCTCAGGGTAGGCGAGCCGGTTGTCTTTCCAATGGGCCACGCCGATGGATTGTTCGGCAGGGCTGAGCAAGACGAGATCGGCCTTCTCGTCGCCATCAACGTCGTCGATGGCCAGGGACTCGACGCCGCTGAGGACGGGGAACTCGCGCCCCTCGTTGAAGGCGCCGCCGGCACTGCCTTGAAACAACCACACCCGTGCGGCTTTCGGTTCGGACATCACCACATCAGCATGGCCGTCGCCGGTGAGATCGCCATAGGCCACGGCGCCATTCTTCGATTCCGCCGGAGGCATGGCGTAGCGGATTGTGGCGGCACGCCCGGCGTTGGGTTCGGCGGCACCCTGCGTGAGCTTCGCGACCTCGACCATGTTCGTATCATCCTGGATCCAGGCGACGCCGGTCTGCTTCCCGCCGAGGCGGATCGCGTGCAGCCAGTGACGTGTGGTGGGGATTTCGAGCCGCCATTCCTCGCCAAAGGTGGTGCCCGCTTTCTGCAGCCTCACCAGCAGGGCATCGCCCTCAGGTGCGGTGTAAAACAAGTCGGCAAGACCGTCGCCATCGAGGTCGGCGATGGTCAGGCCGGCACAGCCGCTTTCGCCCAGCGCGTAGTTTTGCGGTTCCGCCCACACGCCCGGCTGTGTCTGCAGGAGCACCACGAGCCGCGTCTGGGTGAGCAGCGCGATGTCTTCACGGCCATCCTTGTTCAAATCGCGTGTGGCGAGCACTTCGGTGTCGTCAGCCGTGGAGTCGAGCGTGAACTCACGTTTCTCCGCCCAGGCTCCCTTGTCGTCCTGCATGCGGAGCACGAGTTTGTCCTCGTCGGTGAGGAAGGCGACGTCCGCCTTCTTGTCGCCGTTCCAGTCACCGGCGACCAGCGCGATCGCGGCATGACCGACGACGAGCGGCTGCTTGTCGAAACGCGAAACTTCGAGGATCGGGTTCCAGCGGTCGGCACGCGTGGACTTTTCAGGATCACCGGGCTTCACGCCTTCCTTGCGCTGCAGGAGAAACTCGATGCGCGCCCGGGCGGAGTTCACGATGGCGAGATCGGGCAGGCCGTCGCCATTGAAGTCACCCATGCGCGGGCTGGAGGTGTTCCAGTCGAGCTTCACGATCTCCGGGCCGTCGAAGTAGAGCGCGGGCTTTTCCGCGAAAACAGCGGTGGCGAACAGGATGAGAGCGATGGAGCGCATGGGAGTGATTCTGGATGCTGGATCATTGATGCTCGATGCGGACATCCAGGAACCAGCATCAAGCATCCAGAATCGGGCCTTACTTCTCCACGGGTGTGGTCAGGTAATGAACCTGGATCGCGTCCGGGTGGGAGTAGCTGGTGCTGAGGAGGCTGCCGAAGTAGCGCTGGAAGGTTTCATTCGACGGGCGGGCGTCGGAGTCAAACCAGCCGCCGGAGGCTGCGGCGACCGCTTCTTCCGGGGCGAGAGCCTTTTTGCCGGGGCCTTTCTTTTTCGCAGCGGCCTTCTTGCCACCGGCCTTGCTTTCGAGCGTGGCGGCGGCGGTGGCGATCATGTTGAGCAGGCGGCCCGCATCCGTGACGCCGACACCGCTGTAGTTTTTCGGCACCAGGGAGAGGAGGTGCTGAACGCCGGCATCGTCCCAGATGCTGGGGCCGGAGGGATCCTTCATGCGGCCGAGCACCTTCTTCAGCGTGTCCTGGGTTCCGATGGAGATGAGGAGGTATTTGCCCGTGTTGCAGTAGGCGATCTCAGTGGCGGCGCCGGTCGTCTGCGAGGTTTTGAGCGTGTTGATGTTGTAGCCGAGGAAATCGCTTTCCTCAAAGGCGCCGAATCCGGCCCCGGCGAAACGCTTGAGTCCGTCGAGGGCGCCGCCCAGCTTGTCGGCGTCCTTGATCTTGAAGCCGATGACCTGGTTTTCGTTGGTGCCGTCGCCGTCTTGAACCTGGATGATTTCATCGGCCAGACTGCCGAAGAGATCGTCACGAATCTTGAAGCCCATCTGCGCTTCGAGCTGCGGGATCTGCATGGTGACCATCATCGCCATGGGGCCCAGCTTGGTGATCATGCCGAGAAGGGAGTCATACACCGTGCCGAAGTCCATGCGTGTGACGCTGGCTGTCAGGATTCCGGCGGGGATGAAGGTGGGGAGCGTCACCTCGTTGCCGGAGCCGCGCATCAGGGAAAGCAGGCCGGCGGGCTTTTCCGGATGCAGGATCGTCATGTCCATGCGCGACTGGTTGTCCGCCAGTTCAGCGGTGAAGGCGACGGCCTGCAGTTCCTGCGCGCCGAGCATGTCCATGATCTGCTTCGGTTTGATGTCGAAGCCCATGCCGCCGGGGGCCTTGTTTTCGTCCTTCTTGGCGGCCTCGGCGGCGGCGAGCGACTGCTCACCGAGCGCGAGCAGCTTCACGCCATTGAAATAGATCATCACGTCCCCGCCGCCGTTGGTGATCTGGCCGATGCGCGTGAGGTGCTCGCGTGAGACGCCGGGAGGGTCGCCGGCGTTGTTCTTCAGCGCGCCGATCATGTATTCCATGAGGGCGCGGGTGTTCGCCTCGATCATCACATCCCCCACCACCGCCCAGGCCACCGCCCAGGCCGCATCGGCGCCTTCGCCGTCGGCCGCGATTTGCACACTCACGCCGCCGATGTCCTCGGTGCGCAGCTTGATGTCTGCATTCTCCTTCTTCTTGGACTCAACTTCCGCAAGCTTGTGCGCCTCGATCTCCTTCTGTTTGCCGGCGACTTCGCAGAGCGAGACATTGGGCGGATCTTTGGCGAATTCGGTGGCATCACTGACCACCAGATAGCTCACCAGCGCGCCCGGATAGTCTTTGAGCGTGTCGTACATCCCGCTGCCGTAGGTTTCCTTGAAGAACTTGTCCCACGGCACCTCGCCCTCTTGGCGCATCGGGGCCATCCAGCGCTTCGCCTCGTCGTCCTGCATGAACTTCGCGTAGCTGCTCTCGTCCCAGTCGGCCAGCAGCTCGGGCGTGTTCTTGATGGCGATGACACCGACGGTGTCCTTGGGCATGAGGTTGTACCATTGCTCCAGCTTGTCAGCGGCGGAGGTGGGAAGGATGCCGGCAAACAGCAGTGAGAGGAGGATGGGGGCGCGTTTCATGAGGGGTTTGATCAAATGGGGTCCGACAGTGACGGAAGATTCAACCGCCGGTGGTTACAGATTCTGGCTTTGTTTTTTCCTCCGGTGGCGCAGGCGGCGGCAGGTAGCGGAAGCCGCTGTTCGGATGACGCGGGTCGAAGGCGAAAGCCTCGCGGTTCTTCAAAAAAAGCTTCAGTACATTCGAAGGAATCGAGAAGCCCAGTCCTTCGACCCCGACCCCGGCGGTCTTCATGTTGTTCACGCCGACGACCTCGCCGCGGGCGTTGAAGAGCGGTCCGCCGGAGTTGCCGGGATTGATCTGCGTCGTGCTTTGAATGTACCAGCGGCCGACGCTTTCACGGGCGCGGATGCTGACGATGCCTTTGGAAACGGAACGCTCCAGACCGAGCGGACTGCCGATCGCGAACACCTCCTG
>DAORHS010000501.1:0-4181 GCA_035438165.1 Prosthecobacter sp. | reverse complement strand
GTGGTGCGCAGGGCGATCCGGGCACCGAGCCGCCGCTCACCACGATCCAAAAGGAAAAGCGTGCCGACTACCAGCGCACCTGGAAGGCACGCCTGCAAAAAGCCGAGCCAACGGATGCCGAGCGCGTCGCGTGGTGGGAACAGGCCTACGGTCTGCTCGCGAAAGATCCCATCCCATGATCTTCGGAGGAAGAATGCCCTCGTCGCAGTCGTTCGCAGAAGTTCATGAAATTTGTCTGTGCTCTGCTGTCTTTTTGCGTGGTTGCTGTGTGTCCGGCCGCTGATCAGCGTCGGCCGAACATTTTGTTCCTCTTCGCCGATGACCAGCGCTTCGACACGTTGAGCTGCGCGGGGCATCCGATCGTGCAGACGCCGACGATCGACAGGCTCGCGGCGGACGGCGTGCGCTTCAGCAACGCGTTTGTCACGACCTCGGTGTGCTGGGTGAGCCGCGCGGTTGTTTTCACCGGGCAATGGGCGCGGTCGCATGTGCAGCGCAACATGATGCCGAAGGTGAAACCGGAGGCGGCGGCCACGATTTACCCCGTGCAGCTCCGCAAGGCCGGCTACCACACTGCGCACTTCGGCAAATGGCACTTCCAGGCCCCTGCGGGCTTCAAGCCGGAGGAGCAGTTCGACGCGTTCGAGCAGATCGGCCGCAATCCGTATTTCAAAACAATGCCCGACGGCTCGAAGCGCCACGAGACCGACATCGTGTGCGACCGTGGCATCGACTTCATCAAGGCGCAGTCAAAGGACAAACCGTTCTGCATGCAGCTTTCGTTCAATGCCGCGCATGCGGAGGACAGCGACAGGCGGCCCGGCATCGGCCAGTATCCGTGGCCGCAGTCCACTGACGGCATGTATGAGGACCGCAGCATTCCGCCGCCGCGTCTGGGTGATCCGGCGATCTATGAGGCGCATCCGCAGTTTCTGAAGGACAGCATCAATCGCGAGCGCTGGTTCTGGGGCTATGACACGCCGGAGCGGTTCGAGACAAACATGCGCGCCTACTACCGCATGATCAGCGGTATCGACAAAGGCATCGCCCGCGTGCTCGCGGCATTGCAGGAGGCCGGACTCGCGGACAACACGATCATCGTCTATTCCGCCGACAACGGTTACTACTGCGGCGACCGCGGCTTCCAGGGCAAGTGGTCGCACTTCGAGGAATCCCTGCGCGTACCGATGGTCATCTACGATCCGCGCCTGCCGAAGGCGAAACGCGGCCGCGTGACCGACGAATTCGTGCTGAACGTCGATCTGCCCGCGACCTTCATCGACTGGTCCGGCGCGGAACGTCCCGCATCGTATGAAGGCCGCAGCCTCGCGACGGTTGTCGAAGGCAAGGGCGGCGACAAACCCTGGCGCACACATTTCTTCTGCGAACACCTTGACCTCTCGCCCACGCTCACGTGGGAGGGCGTTCGTGGCGAGCGCTATGTCTATGCGCGTTACTTCGATCAAAAGCCCGCCTTCGAGTTCCTGCACGATCTCGAAACGGATCGCGACGAGCTTAAAAACTTCGCCAACGATCCCGCGCATGCCGAAGCGCTGCAAAAAATGCGCGTATTGTGCGACGCCGAGATGAACGCCCGCGGCGGCGCCCTGCCCCCACCCGCCGAACGCGGCCCGCGCAAAGGTGAAAAGGCCAAAAAGAAAACCAAAGTCAGCAAATAACCGATCATGTCCCGTCTTCTCCCGTTCCTGGCGTCATTCGTCATCGCGTCTTCTTCCTTCGTGGCGGCCTTGTCCTCCGAAGCTTCAGCGAAGGATGGAAGGCCCAATGTCATCATCATCTTTGCCGACGACCTCGGATACGGCGATCTCGGCTGCTACGGCTCGCCGACGATTCACACGCCAAACCTCGACCGCATGGCGGCGGAGGGGCTGCGCTTCACGGATTTCTACTCGGCGGCGGAAGTCTGCACGCCGAGTCGTGCGGCGCTGCTCACGGGTCGTTATCCCATCCGCAGCGGCATGTGCGGCAGCCGGCGCGTGCTGTTTCCGAATTCGGAGGGCGGACTGCCGAAGGACGAGGTGACAATTGCGGATGCATTGAAGCAGAAGAGCTACGCGACCATGCAGATCGGCAAGTGGCATCTCGGCATTCATGAGGGGTCGCGTCCGCTGGACCAGGGCTTCGAGCATCAATACGGCCTGCCGTATTCGAATGACATGGACGGGCGCCCCGGATTGCCGAAAGGCTCGACGGGCTCGCCGACACCGCCGGAGGATGGGTGGAATGTGGCGCTGAGCCGTGATGGTGAAGTGATCGAAAAGCCCGCCGTGCAGACGACGCTGACGAAGCGCTACACCGAGGAGGCGGTGAAGTTCATCACGGAGAAAAAGGACGCGCCGTTCTTCCTCTACTTCGCGCACACGTTCCCACACGTGCCGCTGTTTGCCTCGCCGGCGTTCAAGGGCAAAAGCCGCGCCGGCATCTTTGGCGATGCGGTGGAGGAGCTCGACTGGAGCGTCGGCCAAATCATGGAGACACTGAAGAAAACCGGCCTCGCGGAGAACACGCTCGTCTTTTTCACCAGTGACAACGGCCCCTGGCTCATCATGGGCAATCAGGGCGGCAGCGCCGGCCCGCTGAAGGATGGCAAAGGCAGCACCTGGGAGGGCGGCATGCGCGTGCCGGGCATCGCGTGGCAGCCGGGACGCATCAAGCCGGGCCTGACGCATGAGCTGGCGAACGCGATGGATCTCTTCACCACGGCGCTCACGCTTGCAGGAGCGAAAGCGCCCGAGGTGACGGTCGATGGCGTGGATCTCTCACCCCTGCTCTTCGAATCGAAGCCGCTGCCGCAGCGCCCATTCTTCTACTATCGCGGCGATCAGCTCTTCGCCTGCCGCCTCGGCGAATGGAAGGTGCATTTCAAAACGCAAACCGGCTACGGCCAGCCCAAAGCGGACGCCCATGAGCCGCCGCTGCTCTTTCACCTCGGTCTGGATCCCTCCGAGAAGCGTGACGTGGCCAAGGAGCACCCCGAAGTGATCGCACAGATCGAACAGGCGGTGAAAGAACACCAAGCCAACCTCGTCCCCGGCAAACCCCAGCTTCAATAAAGGCCCACCATGAAACTCACCTCCCTCATTCTTTCGTCATTCGTCATTCTGGTTTCGTCATTCGCAGCGGAGCAGCGTCCGAACTTCCTCTTCATCCTTGTCGATGACCAGTCGCCCTTCGATTTGAAGCTGTACAATCCGCAATCAACGCTGGAGACGCCGAACATCGACAAGCTGGCCGCGCAGGGCATGGTCTTCGACGGTGCGTATCACATGGGCTCGTTCAGCGGCGCGGTGTGCATGCCGTCGCGGCACATGATCATGAGCGGGCGCACGGTATGGCATCTGCCGCCCGCGCCGTGGGGTTCGAAGACCAGCCCGCCGCAGCTTGAGCAAAACACGATGCCCGCCGTCTTCAATCGCGCCGGGTACGCCACGATGCGCACCTGCAAGCAGGGCAACAGCTACGAGGCCGCGAACAAGCTCTTCACCGTGCGTCACGATGCCTCGAAACGCGGCGGCACGGACGAAAGCGGCAGCACCTGGCACGGCGACCAGGTCATGAACTACCTCGGTGATCGTGAAGCGGCGAAAGACACCAAGCCCTTCCTCATCTACTACGGCTTCTCTCATCCGCACGACACGCGCGACGGCCGGCCCGAACTCCTCGCGAAATACGGAGCCGTCAACCACACCGACGAGTCGAATCCGCCCTCGCTGCACACCCTGCAACCGCCGTTGCCGGCGAACTATCTCAAGGCACACCCTTTTGACATGACGCATGCCGACGTCCGCGATGAAGTGGCCGTCAGCGGCGTGTGGAAGCGTCGCGACGAGGCGAGCATCCGCAACGAAATCGGCCGCCAGTATGCGTGCAGCGAGAACATCGACATCCAGATCGGACGCGTGTTGAAGCAGCTCGAAGCCGACGGTGAACTCGACAACACCTACATCTTCTACACCGCCGACCACGGCATGTCGATCGGACGCCACGGCCTCATGGGCAAACAAAACCTCTACCAGCACACCTGGCGAGTTCCCTTCATCGTGAAAGGCCCAGGCATCGCCTCCGGCACCCGTGTTGAAGGCAACATCTATCTGCTCGACATCCTGGCCACGCTATGCGACCTCGCCGATGTCGCCGCGCCGGAGAGCAATGAAGGAATC